>JAITLW010000252.1 GCA_031277715.1 Sphingobacterium sp.
AAAAGCGTATCAAAAAAGCCAGGAGGCCTTAAAAGAATATTTAAAATAAATCAACACATAGTATACTTATGACTTGTCCATGCGGAAGCGAGAAGGATTTTGAGCACTGTTGCGCACTGATACATAGTGGCCAACAGAAAGCCTCTACCGCCGAATTACTAATGCGTGCCCGATACAGTGCTTTTGTCGTGGCCAATATCGATTTCCTCTACAACAGCTTCCATCCATCTACACGTCGCTTCCAGAGCAAACAGGATATCAAGAGCTGGGCTACAGCCAATAGCTGGATGGCGCTAGAGATTGTGAAGTCTACTCAACAGACGGTAGAATTCAAAGCACAATATAAGGACGAAGATGGCGTCCTGCACATACACCACGAGAAATCCAATTTTAAAGAACTACAAGGCAATTGGTACTATGTCGATGGTAGATTAATAAATTAACACTTAACACAAACTTAACACACGATTAATGCAAGGCTAACAGTTCATCGCTACATTTGTATTAATAAAATTAAATGTTATGATTAAAGATTTAGAAATCACAAATTTAGAACACACTATCGATACCCTAGAATGGCTATACGATGGCGATGACTTCGTAATTCTAGAAGACTAGAATCACGGAGCATACTTAAACTGATGTTTAAGTATATTTCAATTCGAACCACATTCAGTAATAAGTTTATATAGCAAAACAAGGTGTCAAAACCTTAAAAAAAATCCCCGAATAAATCGGGGATTTTTTTTGACTTCTATTTTCTCTTTCTGAGGGTAAGCACCAAGCCCCCTAGCAGTAACAATAGAATAGGTAATACATAGACAAACACCACACGCAGAGCCGATGCGCCCTTGGTGCTAAGTGTTATATCATTGTCAATCGGAAGGATTGGATCAATCATTATCGGATAGGTCTCATCAGTAAACCATTCGTACAATGCAGAGTAAAACTGCGTATTACTGTTTCCACCGGTTTTTCTAAATGTTCCGAGTTCGATATTACTGATAAAATCAGCATCACTCACCAAAGCAATCTTTTGTTCTCTATCCCCTACTATACGTGTCATGCCGATAGCAACATCTGCAAGCATTGAGCGGTCTCCACTTTCCGCAGAGTAGCTTACCCGTAGCGAATCACTGTCTAGCTTTGTACGCTTCAACCAGGCATTCTTTTCTTTTACCTGAAGCATAGGAAAAACTTCAAACCCGTTGCTATGAACAGTTTTAAATACGCCTGGACTCAAAAACACAGTCTTGAAGACACTGTCTTTTATCGCGCCTGCCATAATCTTACCCATTTTAGCAGATTCGCTAGCGGCTCTCGTATAAACAACATTAGCCGATATGTCCGTGTTGTTCTGAACCATAGCGCCTTCCTCAAAGTCTACTCCCAGGTAATCCAATAAAGGAGCTAGGTATGCTTTCTGCTCTGGTTCGGCAAAGACCAACATATTTCCGCCTTTGTCCAGGTAGTTCTTAATCTTAGCAATCACTACGGCGCTTAGATGCTGTCTTGGATCTGCAACCACCAACGTACTGATGTCAGAAGGAATTTCTTCGGTATCCAAAGATAAGCTGTAGGAATCAAAGCCATTATTTACCAATGAATTTCGTTGCGTAATATCATTTGTTGCTTGACGGTAACCGCGTTCGGTCGTATTGTCGATAGCGCGCATATCATAGCCACCCACAAATGCAACCTTCGCCCCTCCTATCTGAAGACGCTTTAGGGCAGCGACAATATTAGGCTCTCCCGGATGCTTGAAAAAATCATTATACAACCGTAAGTATGTTTTTTTATCGCCACTTTCTAAAACGCGTACCATACGGTTGCCTTCTGCAGATAGATCTATTTTTTTACGTATCTCAGCAGGTGTTAGAAAGTCATTGATATTGAGCTTGTAAGTCTCTACCACATTATTAGCAACCTGCTCCAGCGAAAGGCCTTTATTGATTTTGTTCTCAAACAAGGATTTGTTTTCGCAGGTATCATAATAGTACACATACTCCATTTCCATATCTGGTAGGAAACGTTGGTACTGTTCGAAGCGGGACATATCTGCATTCCGCTGTTTCTTGGCACCGATATTATAATCGGGGTCTAGGAGATTAACATAAGTTGTAATCTTTAGTGGTTGCTCCATTTTCTTCACAACCGCTATCCCTGTTTTGCTGAGCGTGCGCGTTCCCTGCGAAGTGACATCGTTATAGAATGTCATACGCGGAAGAGAAGCGACATAACCGATACATACGAGCGTTACCACAAAACCCGTATAGATAGCGATTTTTTGACCGATGTTTTTAGAAGAACGTGCCATTTCCATTTTAAGAATAGTCAGTCCTAAAAACAAAGTAACGACAACCAGAAAATAGATAATGTCTTTGGAACGAACCAGCCCCCCAATCATACTATCTGCTTTTCCGCTCACCGAAAAGAAGTAAGCAATATGACGCACAAAATCCACATCCTGCCATAAACCACCTATATAATGTAAAAACGTAAGCAACACCAAAGTACTTATCGCTGCTACAACCTGATATGAGGTAAGGCTAGAGAGGAACAGACCGATAGCAGCATAAGCTCCAAAAAGCAAGAACAAACCTGCTAAAGCGGTAAACATCCAGGTCCATTCAAAATTTGGAATCACCACACCTCCACAGACTATAAAAACGAACAACAACGAAAACAGTAACAATCCGTAGACCATTATACCTAGGTATTTGCCCAATATAATTTCCGTGGTGCTGATTGGTGAGGACTGTAACAGCTTAATCGAGCCACTGTGCAGCTCCCGACTGATAAGCCCCATAGTCAATAAGGGAACAAAAAGATACAATTGCGATTGTACCGTTAAGAAAAGCCCGGGGGTCTGCCCATGGGTAAAGATATAGTCCGTTAGATTGACTGTATTATAGCCCAATGCTTTGTATGAAGCATACAGCTCGAGTTTGGTGACAAACGAAATTCCGAACTGTACTGCAAACACTAAAAAGACCAGCCAAGCAATAGGAGAGAAAAATAATGATGCAAGCTCTAACCTTGCAATTCTAAGTATAACACGCATAATTAAATAGCTTGAACAGTTTTTAGTGTGATGATAATTGCTTGAACACATCATCCAGTGAGCTCTTCTCTTGGGAAATCTCCTTCAAGCCCCATTTCTGGGATACACTCAGATGTATAATCGCTTCATTGACCTCTTTGGATTTGTCTACTTTAAAAACAATCTCATGATCATCGTATCGAACGATAGACTCTACCCCGTCGATTTGAAGGAGCTCCTCTGCTGTCGGCGGATTTTTCATCCATACTTTAACCTCATTCGACTCGATGTAATTATTAAAAGCATCCATCGTATCGGCAAATACAATTCTTCCGCCTTCAATCATAATAATATCCTTGCAGAGCACCTGTACCTCACTTAATATATGTGAAGAGAAGATAACAGCCCGTTCTTCCGCTATTTCTTTAATCAGCTTACGCACCTCAATAATCTGGTTGGGATCTAAACCGTTGGTCGGCTCGTCCAATACCACTAGCTGAGGTTTGTGGATAATGGCCTGTGCTATACCAACACGTTGCCTATAGCCTCCAGAAAGGTTACGCAACAATCTATCACTAAAGTGCGCTATACCACAACGCTCCTTTGCTGCTTCTACAGCTGCTTTGATTTCCTTAGGCGCAATTCTTCTTAAATAGGCACAGTGCGTCAAATACTCGTCGACGGTAAGCTCCAAATGTAAAGGCGGATTCTGAGGCAGAAAGCCGATTTTCTTTTTAGCCTCCCGTGCATTCTCGCGTGTGTCTAAGCCGTTGATCAACACCGTACCCTCTGTCTGGTTTAAGACACCACATAGAATGTTCATGGTTGTCGACTTACCTGCACCATTGGACCCTAGCAGTCCCAATATCCCCTTCGTGTTGATTTCGAAGTTGATATCTTTGATTGCCCACTGACTACTA
>JAITLW010000217.1 GCA_031277715.1 Sphingobacterium sp.
CATGATAGGGTGGCGTAATTCTATCTGATATTTAGCATAGATAGGACTACCGGAGTTGATCGCGATTCGTTGGTTTCCGTTTCCTGTTGATTCCGGAATAATCGTACCATTGGCGTATCCACGCATAGCGATGATTTCAGAACCTTGTAAGAAGTCAAATCCTTGCATACCATCACCACCTAGTTTAAAGCGCTCAAATGTAGAGGTCTCTGTACGGTTAGTATAGTTTCCTAAGAAGCCAAATTGGGCTTGAGTTTTCACTACAAGTTTACCAGCTACTTTCATATACCATTGAGAATCAAATTTCCATTTATGGTATTCTGTCCATTTATAGCGTACTTCTTGCGGATCTGTCTTATAGTTGATATTGTTCCAAGCAGAATAAGGAGGTGTCAACTGTACCGATAGTCGAATGTGTGAACCTGAGGTAGGGTATATTGGAGCATCGATTGAGTTACGGCTGATTTCTTGCGTAAAGTTAAGGTTGTAGGCCGTACCATTGGAGAACAAGAAATAGTTACCATAATTCTGTAGTTTGTAGCGTTGGAATGATAAGGAACTATTGATTTGGAAATAGTTATCTGGCCATTGTAGACGTTTTCCTAAAGAGGCTGTCACACCAGTCATCCAGATACGTTGTAATTCCGAATCTTTTACCATCTGCTCACCTGTATAGTAGTTAAAACCGCCATAAGAGGAGTTCGAAGTATAAGCACTCAATCCAAAGTAAATAGGTTTTTTACCACCTAACCAAGGTTCTGAGAATGAAAAACTATACGATTGGTACCGCTTACCAGAAGTTTGACCACGTATGCTTAGTTTTTGGCCATCACCACGAGGTAGTGGTTTCCAGGCATCTTTCTTAAAGAAATTGCTTGTCGAAAAGTTGTTAAATGTAAGACCTAGTGTACCGATAATCTGTCCTGCTCCATATCCTCCTGATAGCTCGACCTGATCTGAAGGCTTTTCTACTACATTGAAGACAACATCAGTAGTACCTTCTTCGTGGTTCATTGTAGAAGAGGGGATATCTGGAGTTATCTTTTGTTCATCAAACATACCTAACTGAGAAATCTCACGTATACTTCGCATAATCAATTCTCTAGAGTATTTCTGTCCGGGTTTAGTATATATCGATCGTAATACTACACGGTCGTTGGTGACATCATTACCTTTTACAATAACATTGTTGATTGTATATTGTTTTCCCTCACTGATTTGGATTTCAAGATCGATTGTGTCGTTGTATATCTTTTTGATTACAGGATTAATATTAAATGTAAGGTATCCATCGTTTTGATAAAGTGCACTAATGTCATCACTGTTACGGGTAGGTCCAGTAAGTTTAGCATTCAGTTTTTCTTCACTATAGACATCTCCTTTTTGCACACCTAATAAAATATTTAAGATAGAATCCTTGTAGCGCGTATTTCCTGTCCAGTCAATATTTCCTACATAATATTTTGGACCTTCATAGACCTCTATGTCAATGCGTACTTGTTTATCGCCAAAGCGATATACGCTATCAGACAGAATTTGGGCGTCACGATATCCCTTGTCTTGTAGTTTCGCTACTAGTTTTTCTTTAGCTTCTTTATATTTATCATCTTTAAATTTACCTGGCCCAAATATTCTGAACCATTTGCGAGGCTTCACACCTTTAAGATACTTAGTTAGTTCAGAATTGCTAAAAGTTTCATTTCCACTAAAAAGAACTTTATTTACTTTAATCTTTTTGTTCTTTTCAACATTTACGTTTAAGATTTCATTGTTAGCCTGAGCAGAATCTTTAAGTGTACTTATTTTGATATCAGGATACAGGTATGATTTTTCTCTTAAAAAACGCTGTATAGTAGATCTTGTAGACTGGATCAGATTTTCATTGACGATACGTCCTGAGCTTGAGTTCAAACGCTTGTTGACCTCTTCTGTTTGAGATTTGCTCAATCCTTTAATATCAATGCGTGTCAATCGTGGTCTTTCCTGAACACGAATTTCAAAAAAGATAGTTTCGCCATCGATCCGTGTAGCCCACAACTGTACATCTTCGAATAAGTTTTGAGCCATTAAATCTTTAATAACACTAGCAGTAGCTTCTCCAGGTACCTCAATATACTGACCAACCACGAGTTTAGAAATCGTAATCAATACATCCGTATCCAAGTATTGCGCCCCTTTTACAGTGATTCCTCCGATGATGTAATCTTTAGGCTGTAGATAAGAAAACTCATCTGGGTCCGAAAGGTTGATCGGCCCACGATTAGCTATTTGAGCAAACGTAGAAGAGATGTTCAACAAAAAAAACGCTGCTGTTAGTATATATAGTTGCTTCATTTACTTGTTATTATGGATGCTAAAGTACATCAAACTCTTGTTAATTTTTGTTAAAAGTATAATTACGGTAACTTGTTGTTATTTATGGAGTTACCCTTCGTTTTGGCGTGGTATTATAACTGTTCACTAGTTTTTCCAAATCTTCTTTCACGCATCTGGAAATCATAAACAGCTTCAAATAGATTTTCTCGATCGAATTCTGGCCACATTTTGGGAGAAAAGATAAGCTCCGTATAGGCCAGTTGCCACAATAGAAAATTACTTACTCGATATTCGCCTCCAGTTCTGATCATCAAATCGGGATCGGGGATATCAGAAGTATATAAGTTTTGTGAAAAAACCTGTTCCGTAATTTCATCCACATTTAAGGCGCCATTATTCACCTGTTCGGCGATGCGTTTAGTAGCTTCTAAGATCTCAGAACGACCTCCATAACTCAGTGCAAGGCTCAACGTACATTTTGTATTGTCACGCGTAGCTTCCATAGTTTCCAATAGCGTTTTTCTTGCATTACTTGGTAGGTCATTGATATTACCTATAGCATTGAGTTTAACACCATTCTTTTGAAATGTTTTGAGTTCTTTATTCAGTGAGTTTATTAATAGCTCCATTAACGCTTGAACTTCTAGCTTTGGTCGATTCCAGTTTTCCGAAGAAAACGCATATAGTGTTAGGTACGGAATTCCCAGACTTATACTGCCTTCAAGAACCTCTCGAACAGCTGTAACACCATTTTTATGGCCAAACACTCTTAATTGACCCAGACCGTTTGCCCAACGGCCGTTTCCGTCCATAATGATAGCAATATGGCGAGGTAGGTTTTTAAGGTCTATATTATCTTTAACACTCATTGATTTTACTAAACTATTACTGCCACCAATAGCACTTTTTACTAATTATTGTATAAGTCAGTGTAATTCCTGCAGTCATATAACCATCGAATTTTTTGCCGTCTCCACGAGCTCTTCCTCCATTTGTCACTAGTTTGCCTCCACTAGGGTCTGCCAAAAAAGTTAAATCATCTCGATTCAGATCATAGGGAATAGAAGTACGTGCCAAAATGTTGTCTGGACTCAAATAATATTGGCTTACAGCATCAATATTGTCACTCAGGACGGTACGGTAAATCACCTCAGCCCCGATAGACCATGGCCCCTTAATATTATATTTAAACCCAGCTCCAATCGGAACGGATAATGCAAATTTAGAAAATGTAATAGCGTTTCCATTTTCATCGGCTTCCAGTTCCAACTCGCGTAACCGTAGTTTTTTAGTGCTATAGTTGACATAGGGATCGTGTATGATTCCCGCAATTCCCGCGACTATATAAGGTG
>JAITLW010000065.1 GCA_031277715.1 Sphingobacterium sp.
CGTTTTGAGCGATTGGAAAATCGATTGAATATTTATTATAATGACAACGGTATAGGCCTGCCAGATAAATTCGTGAAAGGAAATGGTTTGAGTAGTACGGGAAACCGTATGGAAAATATAAATGGTGATATTAAATTTGTCAGTGAGATAGGCAAGGGACTAAAAGTGCATATTTCGATTCCTATCTTTTGAAAAAACGAAGACTATGTTTAAGAAAGTACTTATTGCAGAAGACCACGAAATAGCAAATATTTCTGTTCAGAAAACACTACAGGAGGTTGGCATAGTAGATACAAAATATGTCTATTATTGCGATGACGCATTGAGTTGGGTACGTAATGCCCTTCGTGATGACGAACCTTATGATCTACTGATTACGGATTTATCATTTGAGGATGATTATAATCAACAACGTATCTCAGGTGGGATCGAACTGATCAAAGAAGTAAAAGCAATACAGCCTAATCTTAAGATCATCGTTTTCTCTGCCGAGAACCGCAGTGGTGTAATCGAAGAGTTGTTTAACAAATATGGCGTGCAGGGATATGTGCGTAAAGCTAGACGGGACGCGCAGCATCTAAAAGAAGCATTGTATACGCTATTTGATAATCGGAAGTATCAATCCCCTGATATAAAGCAAGCTATACGTACTCGGAATTCTCATGATTTCAGTGCTTTAGACGTTAATATACTTTCATTGCTGGCAGACGGTGTATTGCAGAAGAATATACCTCATTATTTACAGGAACGCGACATACGACCTTCCGGACTGAGTAGCATTGAAAAGCGTTTGGGCTTAATGAAAGATTTACTCGGCTTTTCTAAGAATGAGCAATTGGTTGCTTATTGTAAAGATATCGGCTTGATTTAATTCGTTTTAAGATTTCAAATCTTAAAACGAAAAATCCCTTTTAGTTAAAAAAAGTTAAATGCATTTAGAATTTCATACCTAAATGTAAATTTGAGCGAAAATGAAAAGGGATTTTTGGATAGCGTTTATGATATTGTGGACATTGTGTTGCCCACTATTATACTTGTCATCTAACACTGCTGTAAGCACCTTTTCAATATCAAATCTACATACAAGTTCACCCCGCTTTAAACCATTTAAAGTTTTTCGGATAGGCCAAGAACAAGAATCCCCCTTTAGTCAAAACTCTATTGTAGAAAGCTTATCAGAAGCGGATCTGTTCTCTGTCGTTCAAAGGTATTTCTCCTCTCCACATTTCTTCTTTATGTTGGTGTATGGAGGATTGCTGATACAGTTTTTCTTTTTCTTCAAACGAAGGTTGCCCTTTTGTTATTACCTGGCTCCCAAAGCGCAGGAACAATATTTGGTACAGCGCGTACTGCTGATTTAGCCACCCTATACGCCTTTAAATCCGTTTTTAGTTAAGGCGTTTCTTATTTCTTCCGATTTCTTTTGAACATTCAAACATTCGTTAGCTGTGCGCTAATACATGATTTGTAATCGGAAAATCTTCACAAACACTATTTAACAACTTTATTGGGGCATATACCTCATGTAATACAGTAAACTGAATGGATGGCCTAAGTCTACAACCTGTACTAACGAGTTGAGGTCTAATGCTCATCAGTAAGTTTAACTACTAATGTTTATTTTAATGAAAACCAATCTATTTATCGTGGCTAGTGCGATTCTCTGCATATCCATATCCTGTACTAGCAAGGGGCACGAGCATTCCGTAGAGGAAAAATTCACGGTGACTTCACCTTTAAGAACAGATACTTGCCTCGTTAGAGAGTATGTATCTCAGATACGTTCGCTCAAAAATATTGAAATCAGGGCTCAGGAGAAAGGCTATCTACAGCAGATTTATGTAGATGAGGGACAGCATGTGGCCCAAGGACAGTTGCTGTTTAAGATAATGCCTACCTTATACCAGGCAGAGTATGAGAAAGCAAAAGCAGAAGTGGATATGGCCGCTATCGAACTGCAAAATGCAGAAACCTTGGCCAGTAAAAATATTGTAGCCAATAACGAAGTCAAAATGGCCAAGGCTAAATACGAACAAGCCAAGGCTGAAATGTCCATCGCTAAGGCTCACCTATCTTTTACCGAGATACGAGCACCATTTGCTGGAACGATAAATAGAATCCCCTTACGTTTGGGAAGTCTTATTGATGAAGGAGCCTTACTGACCAATCTTTCCGATAATAGTAATATGCAGGTCTATTTTAATGTATCTGAGCGCGAGTATCTGGATTACAAAAATGATAAAGACCATCAAGCAGAGAACAACCTGGATCTTCGCCTGGCAAATAACACGATACTGCCTTATAAAGGTGCTGTAGAATTAATTGAGAGTGAATTTGATAATGAAACGGGAAATATTGCTTTCCGCGCTCGTTTTCCGAATCCAGAAGGTTTACTCAAAAATGGACAAACGGGAAAAGTACAGATGAAGGTTCCAGTAAAAGAAGCCTTGCTGATCCCCCAGAAAGCGACGTACGAACTGCAAGACAGGACATATGTATTTGTTGTGGATAAGAAAGGCGAAGTGCATGCGCGCCGGATCATGATATCAGGTTCATTACCGGATATATATATCGTGTCCGATGGACTGAACACAGAAGATGTAATCTTGCTGGAAGGAGTACAGAAAGTGAATGAAGGGGATAAAGTAATTGGTGAGTTTCAAGCGCCACGTAAGGTATTGTCTAATCTACGTATACAAGCGGAATAGACTTTTTAATAACGATATAAGATGTTTAATAAATTTATACACAGGCCTGTATTGGCGATAGTTATTTCGTTGGTAATTCTATTTCTAGGTATTATTGCCATTTTTTCATTGCCCGTCACACAATTTCCCTCTATATCGCCTCCAAAGGTTAATATTACAGCGGAATATCCTGGTGCCAATGGAGAGCTGATGATCAAATCGGTGATCATCCCACTGGAAAGAGCATTGAATGGTGTGCCGGGAATGAAATATATCGCTTCTGATGCGGGTAATGATGGCGAGGCTTCTATACAGGTGGTTTTTAATCTGGGGACAGATCCGAATCAAGCCTCGCTCAATGTACAGAACCGTGTGGCATCGGTGGTGAATAAATTGCCTCCTATTGTTGTACGGGAAGGGGTAAAGGTGACCCGTGAAGAGTCTAATATGTTGATGTATATCAATATGTACTCGGAAGATAGCACGCTAGATGGAAACTTTTTGTTTAACTATACGGATCTAAACGTATTGTCCGAATTGAAACGTGTAGATGGGGTGGGAACTGCTAATATTTTGGGTAACCGGGAGTACGCTATGCGTATTTGGTTGAAGCCAGATCGTATGTTAGCGTATAAGATTTCGGCCGAGGAAGTGATGAAAGCATTATCTGAGCAGAGTTTAGAAGCTTCTCCAGGTAAGACCGGAGATGCTTCCGGTAAACGCTCTCAGGCTTTTCAGTATGTCTTGAAATATCCAGGACGGTACACCAATGAAGCAGGATATGCCAATATCGTGGTCAGAGCCAATCCCAATGGCGAATTACTGAGACTAAAGGATATTGCGGATATCGAGTTCGGAAGTGCTCTGTATGATTTGTACTCGACGCTAAATAACAAGCCATCGGCAGCCATTACCCTAAAGCAGTCTTACGGGAGTAATGCCTCTCAGGTTATAAAGGATGTCAAGGCAAGAATGAAAGAGCTGGAACCTAGTTTTCCAAAGGGGCTGAAGTATGAGGTCAGCTATGATGTGTCGAAGTTTTTGGATGCTTCAATGGAGAAAGTGGTGCATACACTGATTGAGGCATTTATACTGGTGGGTATTGTGGTGTTTCTCTTTTTGGGAGACTGGCGTTCGACATTGGTTCCAACGCTAGCGGTACCGGTATCTTTGATAGGTACATTTATGTTTATGCAGTTGTTCGGCATCACAATCAACCTGATTACGCTATTTGCACTGGTATTGGCGATCGGGATTGTCGTGGATGATGCAATTGTTGTGGTCGAGGCAGTGCATGCCAAGATGGAGACAGAGCATCTTTCACCGCTTAAAGCGACGATGAAAGCAATACATGAGATAGCAGGGGCAATCATCGCTATCACGTTTTTGATGGCTTCGGTGTTTATTCCTGTGGCTTTTATGTCAGGACCAGTAGGGGTATTCTATAGGCAGTTTTCCATCACGATGGCGACCTCGATCATACTTTCTGGAATCGTGGCGCTAACATTGACACCTGCACTGTGTGCTATCTTGTTGAAGAACCATCACGGTAAGAAAAAACTTTCTATTTTGGATCGTTTTATCCTCGCTTTCAATCGCTTCTTTGAAAAGCAACTCGGATTATACCAATCAGTTCTTTCCAAGGTGGTCAATAAGCGGGCCTTGACTTTTTTGATTATTGTCATCTTTAGTATAGGAGCTTATTTAATGAACAATAGCCTGCCGGGTGGTTTTATACCAAATGAGGATCAGGGTATGATATATGCCATCATACAGACTCCGGCTGGGGCATCTCTGGAGCGGACTAACGAAGCGGCGAATAAGCTGCAGAAGCTAGCAACACATATCGATGGGGTCGCCTCCGTATCTTCTATTGCTGGTTACGAGATTCTTACGGAGGGTACTTCGGCCAATACGGGTACTTGTCTTATCAATCTGAAAGATTGGAACGAACGGAAGCATAACGCGCAGGAAATCATCGAAGAATTGGAAGAGATGGCTAAGGACATTCCTGGTGCCCAGATTGAGTTTTTCCAACCGCCTGCTGTACCAGGATATGGAGCAGCTGGTGGTTTTGAGTTGCGTCTATTGGATAAGCAGGGTAGTGGCGATTTTCAGAAAATGGAACAAGTAAGCCGGGAGTTTGTAGCAGAGCTGAACAAACGACCTGAACTGTCTTCGGTATTTACATTCTACAGTGCGAGTTTTCCGCAGTATATGCTCAATATCGATAATGATGTAGCTCAGCAAAAGGGTGTTACGATTGAAAATGCCATGAATACGCTATCGACATTGATCGGTAGTAACTACGAGACAAATTTTATCAAATTCGGTCGTCAATATAAAGTTATGGTACAGGCGTTACCTGAATATAGAGCACTTCCGCAGGATATATTGAAACTATATGTCAAGAACGATAAGGATGAAATGGTGCCTTTCTCTGCTTTTATGCATATGGACAAGGTGTACGGACTGTCTGAAATAACGCGTCACAATATGTTTAATGCGTCCGAGATAAGTGGTTCGTCTGCTCCTGGTTATAGTAGTGGTGAGGCAATAAAGGCGGTAACTGAAGTGGCTGCCAAAACACTGCCTAGAGGGTATGGTATCGATTGGGCTGGTATTTCTAAAGATGAAGTGGGACGGGGCAACCAGGATATCTATATCTTCTTGATCTGTCTGGGCTTTGTCTATTTGGTGCTGGCAGCACAATATGAAAGTTTTATACTCCCGCTAGCCGTTATTCTATCGCTTCCTGTTGGTATTTTTGGTGCTTTTTTCCTTCTGAAGGTATTTGGATTGGAAAATAATATCTATGCACAGATTGCACTGGTGATGCTTATTGGTCTATTGGGTAAGAATGCGGTATTGATTGTCGAGTTTGCGGTGCAGGAGAGAAGGAACGGGGTGCCGATTTTAGAAGCGGCTATGCAAGGAGCTAAGGTTCGTTTTAGACCGATCCTCATGACGTCATTTGCCTTTATTGCTGGATTGATTCCGTTGGTATTCGCTTCGGGACCAGGGGCGCTGGGTAACCGTACTATAGGTACTGCAGCGGCCGGAGGGATGTTGTTCGGTACGATTATAGGAATATTACTGATACCAGGACTGTACTACATCTTTGCTAAGATATCGGACGGTAAGCAATTGATAAAAGATGAAGAAGATAATCCATTAACCGAAGAGATCGATCATAATGTATAAAAAAACATATTTCAGATACCTAGTCTTTTCGATGCTAGGGTTATCTATAGCAGGCTGTAAAGTGCCTGCTATCAAAGAGCATAAACCTCAACTGGACCTACCTCAGGTCTACCAGACTGCGAAAGAAGACAGTACTACCTGGGCTAGTATTCCCTGGAAGAGTTTCTTTAATGATAAAGATTTACAGGTATTGATTGATACGGCTTTATCAAGGAATAAGGAGTTGAATATCGTGCTACAGGAAATCGAAATAGCAAAGAGCGATGTTGCGATGCGTAAGAGCAATCTATATCCAAAAGGGGGATTGAAAGTGGGGACAGGAGTAGAAAAGGTAGGACGTTATACCAGTCAGGGCGCAGGGGATGCATCGACTGAGATAGAACCGGGGCGTCATATGCCTGATCCGCTGGGAGATTTTGGATTGGTGGCTTCGGCACACTGGGAGGTTGATATCTGGGGTAAATTGCATCAGGCGCAAGGTGCCGCACAAAACCGGTATCTGGCTACTGTAGAAGGGAAAAACTTTGTATTGAGCAATCTCATTGGAGAGATTGCATCATCCTACTATGAATTAATAAGCCTGGATAATCAGGTTGACTTGGTCAATAGCAATATCGGCCTGCAGCAGCAAGCATTGGAGGTGGTTATAGCACAACGGGCTGTAGGGCGTGTCAATGAACTGGCTGTACAGAAGTTTAAAGCGGAGTTGTTGAAAACGCAGGGTTTGGCATACAAGCTTAAGCAACGATCCGTAGAGACAGAAAATCGAATCAACTTTTTGTTAGGGAGGTATTCACAGCCTATTGTGAGAAATCATAATGCTTTGGCGGAAACACTTCCTTCGGAGTTGAAAGTGGGTATTCCATCGCAGATTCTTCATAATAGACCTGATGTGAAGCAGGCGGAGTTAGAATTGCAGGCAGCAGAACTGGATGTTAAAGTCGCTCGAGCCGAGTTTTACCCATCGCTGGATATCTCGGCAGCTGTGGGTTTACAGGCTTTTAAGCCTTCTTACCTGATCAAGGCTCCAGAATCGATGCTGTATTCTTTGGCTGGGGATCTATTTGCCCCTTTAATAAATCGTGGCGCTATACAAGCGGAGTTTAAGTCTGCGACGGCACGACAATTACAGGCTTTATATAATTATGAGCAAGTCGTACTGAATGCTTACCTAGAAGTAGCAAATCAACTGGCCGGTGTTTCAAACTTACAGCAGGAGATGGAAAAGCAACAACAACAGGTTGATGTATTAAGTAGTGCAATCGATATTTCGAAAGAATTGTTTGCTGGTAATAGAGCCGAGTACCTGGAGGTATTGACTACACAGCGTGATGTGCTGGATGCTAAATTAGAGGCTTTAGAGCTTAAAAAGTCACAGTTTTTAGCATTGATCAATATTTACAAAGCGGTGGGGGGAGGTTGGAGATAGCTGTGAAAGTAGGACGGAGATGAAATAAAATTATGGTTTTACGGTTTCCCGTAAAATTGATTTAATCTACTGTTTACTTTTGCCTCGTAAACTTACTATGTGATGTGTTAGTGCATCACATAGTTCCTAGTTTTACACACAAACACAGCAGAGTACCATGAGCATATTCTTTGATTCAAATATTACATTCCTTTTGAGAGAGGAAGCTATTACCAATTCCATCATAGAGACAAAGAAAGCATGCGACCTGTTGACACATCAAACCGGGAGCTTCGGTGACCTAGAGCGAGCGATTTATTTGTGTCAACAGGAACATGGTGCTACTTATCATGCCCAGGATTGTTCAGCACCTTTGCTTTTGGCGTGTTATCTCACTTTACGTCGTTTATTCCCGGAGTCTACAACCTTCGCCCAGGTCAGGTTTGAGAAGCTGGGGCTACTGGATATTAATGCAATGGAGAGCAGTATGATTTCCAATTCGCAGCTTTTAGATACTATTGCAACCTATATAGCCTATCTTGATGAATTACTCAGCGATGATAACAGCAGGGAGAAAAAAAGACAGGAAGTGCTTAATCTATGCGAACAATTTTGCTTTCACATCTCGGTGAAGAGCAGTTCTTAATGTCTTTTTACAATAGATAATATGGAGTTGCGTAAACTTTATTTGCTAGTTTTCGTATTAAATATTAATTTAGTTTCTAATAGACAATTAAGTAATCAAATTAAACCTTTGTAAAATCACATCTTAAAGTTAGAAGTAAGTCAGTAAAGTTTTAAAAATTCATATTAACTTAACTTACGCTTCGATTAAAAAGGATAATTTTGTGTTTTTACTAATTTCTGACTACTGGGGCGGTCCACTCGACAGAAAATTAGCGAAAAATATGAAATCAATTACTTTAAAAAGACCTGAAGTTAAACATAGAGGCTTTACGCCATGGTGTTTTCTTATCGGTATGACATGCGCCTTTTCGTCCTGCAGTAAGGAAGATGGAAAGGGAGCGATGGTCGATGGAATAATGGTATCCGAAACGGAAAATTTCGAAGAGAAAGCTGGACAGTTGATCTGGAAAGCCGAAGGCGGGTTAGACACCTTGTATGTGGCGAGTAATAGCGCTTTACAACTTTCTTTTGAAACGAATGAAGTTAATAACTGGGTGAAAGTGGAAAAGGTAGAAGCTATCGCAGGAACAAACAAATCTCGGGTTGTCTTGGATGTGTCGCCTATGGAAAAAAGCTATAAAAAACGTATCGGCGTACTTAATATAAATAATGGAGACGCTTATTCCGGGGTATTTATTCGCTTGAACCAAGGTTATAATACACGTATTGAGGAAAGTTTTGCGTGGTTGAAATTTGGTGCCGGCTCGCCTCTGGATTTGAGTAAAGCTGTATCTATGGCCCAATGGAGCGCCACACAGAAACAGGTCGGTTGGACAAGTCCAAATGCCACATCTGCTTTGGGAATGAACGGTTATCTGTTGCTGGGTACGGCCGATCAGGGTGGTAGTTTGTATTCACCTATATTTCCTGGCTTGGAAAAAGATAGCTTATTATTACTGACTTTTGACGCGATTGGATATGTTTCTAAAGATGGTGTTAAGGACAGAGATAAGCTTACTGTCCAATTGAATGGAGCGGAGTTTGAAGATGGTAAAACGAGTAAGATGGTGACTTTGTCTCACTACGATTATGAATCTGCATTGTTATTGAGCAATATGTGGGAAAGAGGACGGTTTTCATTTGTAGTGAAAAAGCCTAGCCTTGCGCCTGCGGCTTCGACAATACAATTACAGTTTCAGACTGGAGACCATCAGGAGGATGCCACCAATAGGGTTTTTATTGATAATATCAACTTGTATATTACGGACCAATATAAAGCTATCAAGAAGTAACAGCGAAACAATTTGTTAATCATTAAATAACTTGAAGGATATACAAAATCATTTAGTTTGTGCAGCCATTAGGGCATCTGGTGTTACATTATAGTGTAAGTAATGAACGGTATTTTAGACGGTGTTGAATTTGAACAATTTATAATAGGGGATGCTAAGGCTTTTCAGAAAGCTTTTGACTTCTATTTCCCGATTATATTCCGCTACGCCCTAAGCAAGGGGGCGGAGAAGGAAGATGCGGAAGATATCGCTCAAGAGGCATTTACACTCTTATTTTTGCACCGTGATAAGGTTCGGACTTCGAATGACCTTTATCCTTACTTATACATTATTACCAAGCGACTGTGTATATCCTTTTTTAGGAAGAAAATAAGCGGAGCGAAGACTGTTCAGGAAGCCTCCTTAGAATGGTCTTCGATTTCGCTGCATTTGGAGCAAAAAATTAATTTTACAGAATTAAATTGCATTCTTCAGCAAATCATAACGACGTTGCCACCCCAGCAACAAGAAATATACCGTCGGTTTAAATTGGATGACGAGCCTCAGCAAGATATTGCCGAAAGTATGGGAATCTCACGCCATACAGTCAAAAATCATTTACAGGTGGCAACAAAACTAGTACGGCTCAAGCTGCAGAAAATCTATTTTTTCCTGTTTTAGACGTTGCAAACTTTCTTTTAAAAAAAACGCATTTAGGACTAGTACATTTCTTTTTGACTTTCGTTTATAGGTACAAATTGACAACGATTGGACAAGAAAGAATTACATATATTATTAAAGCAATATCGCGCTGGAACGCTTGATGTTGAAAACCTCTCCAGATTGCGTGACTTTTTGGACACAGAGGAAGGACGACGTATGTTATCCGAAACATGGGACGATGAATTTGAACCATTACATTATGTACAGGATGACTTGATTCAATCGCGTGTTTTTCAAAAGATAACAAACGACCACCGTATTAAGCCAATACTTTCTCCGAATACACCCTTTTTTAGAACTAGCTGGTATAAGATTGCTGTGGCTGCTGCATTTCTCCTTCTGGGTTCGATAGGGGTATTTTGGTGGTATACGAATGATACCGAAGCGGGAGACCGTCTGTCTATGCAGTCTACGGATACCATTCTGCCCGGTAGTAACAAAGCGCGGATTCAATTTGAAGACGGAAGCTTTATTGAGCTGGACCAGATCAGAACGGACACGGTGTTGGCAGATAAAGGGTTACATATCTTCAAGCGCGCGGATGGGAGTATAAGCTATGCCTATGATGACAATGGTGCGACGCAGAAAGAACTGTATAATACGATTGTAACTCCAAGGGGGGGCGAATATAACCTAACGCTTCCAGATGGCTCTAAAGTCTGGTTAAATGCCGCAACCAAGCTTAAATACCCGTTGAAATTTGCAAAAGACAGTAGGACCGTGGAGCTAGACGG
>JAITLW010000218.1 GCA_031277715.1 Sphingobacterium sp.
GGAATCATAAGGGAAACGAAATCTTAATTAAAAAAAAGAGCGCCTGATCATCAGACGCTCTTTTTTAATGTTATGTTCTATAGAACTTAGTTTGTTGGTTCAGTCACAGTAGGTGCGCTCATTCCAGGCATAGCTGGTGCCTGTGTTGGAGGTACGCCCTTGATTACATCAACTAGCTCGATATCGAAAATCAATGGTGCATAAGGAGGGATTTTTTGTCCTGCAGGACGGTCGCCATAACCTAATGCAGAAGGAATAATTAAGGTAGCTTTAGTTCCTTTGCCAAATAGATATAATCCTTCTGTCCAGCCTTGAATAACAGGTTGTACACCTATCGGAAACTTGATAGGCTCAAACGTGCGCATTGGATCCATAGGAAGTTTTGCTTTGATTGCGTTCTCTTTAATAGAAGAGTCAAAAACAGTGCCGTTAGTCAACATACCTGTATAGTTAACTACTACTGTATCTCCTAATACTGGTTTAGCGCCTTTACCTTCTTCAGTTACTACATATTGTAAACCGGATGCTGTTTTCTTAGGCTCTAGTTTTTTGTCAGCAACATATTTTGAAATCTTTCCTTCTTCAGCTTTTTTCAAACCTTCTAATTCACCTTTGAAGTAACCGTCAATCTCAGCATATAACGCAGAATCCGTTAGCTGACCTTTTTTGAAGTGCTTTCTTACTTTTACAGTGAAAGTAACAAACTTGTCTGCAAATTCTGGTTTAGGTTGTCCAGTTTTAGCTGCCATAGTATCCATATTTAATTTGAATACCGCAGAGTCACCTTCCCCTAAGAATTTAAACATAGAGTTGTAATCTCCTTTGTACGCTCCCGGGATTGAATCTGGAGCAATATTTACAATTTGAGGTAGGCCTAAATCGTATGTACTGTTAAGTAGAGAATCATTTTTGTCTGATGTGATCGTTAGATCAACCGATAAGTAGTCTCCTGCTACAGCCTTTTCTTTGGCAACATCGTCCACAAGATTGTACTCTAGACCACCATCACCCTTTTTGAAGCTCTGGCATGAAGCAGCTAGTAACATCGCAGCTGCCGATAAAAATAAAACTGATTTTTTCATTTTATTGATTAATACTTATTTACTTTGTTAATATGTCTTTATATTCTGGTAATATAGATTTAAATGTGTTTACAACAGATGATAAGTCAGCTGTCGAGCTACCTCCTGAAGCATTCAAATGGCCACCTCCGTTGAAATACTTTTTACATATTTCATTGCAAGGAATCTCACCAATTGAGCGTAAAGATAATTTAATTAATTCAGTTCTGTCGATAATTAATGCGGCTAAGCGAATACCTTTGATAGATAAGGCATAATTCACCAATCCTTCAGTATCACCAGTAGTGATGTCAAACTGAGCAAGGTCTTCTTTGCTTATAGCAAAAAGTGCCGTATTGTACTCGGGTATCACTTCCAGGCAGTTAAGTAAGGCATAGCCTAAGAATTTTAAGCGACGCTCTGTAGAACTGTTATAGATATGTTCATGGATTTCCCAATTTCGTGCACCTGCTTCAATGAGGTTGGCAATGATATAATGCACAGCGGCTGTTGTTGAGCGAAATCGGAATGATCCCGTATCGGTCATAATACCAGCATACAGACAAGTCGCAATATCAGCTTCTATTTCCTGACCAGCTCCAATTACATCTGCAATAAAAGTATATATTAGCTGCGCGGTTGCCGCCGCAGAGGAATCCCAATAAGTTAATGATGCAAAATCTTCTGGATCCAAGTGGTGATCAATCATCCACTTCTGAGCAGATGATTCTGTAATAAATTTTTCGAGGATATTGGTCCGGGAAAGGGCACTATAATCTAAGCAAAATATAATTTCAGCATTTGCTAATAACTCCGTTGCTATTTTAGATTTTTCAGGGTAAATAATAACATCATTACGACCAGGCATCCAGTCTAAGAAAGAAGGGAAATCTGATGATAAGACCACAGAAACGTCATGATTCCTTCTTTTAAGCCAATGGTATAGCGCTAGGGATGAGCCTAAAGCATCTCCATCTGGTTTATGATGTGTTGTGATTACAATACGTCTAGGCTCGGTCAGTAATGCTAAATGATTTTCTCCTCGTAACATAAAAAATATAAGATTACAAACGTACAAATTATTCGTCTCGCAAGAAAATTATTTTTACCGAATACCGCTTCTTTTGTGCATTGATAACATATGGTAGTCTTGCCTGATTTGGAGTCAAATTATTGCTGTTTTTGATGTTTAAAAGCATACAGTTTGTGGTCGCGTCGCATACACAGCAAATAAGTCTCGCCATTGTAGTTGATTCGTCCATAATGAAATAAAGGTTGTCCTTCTACTGGGAAGCCTTCTTCCAGATTCCCTTCGCTATTAAAGAGATAAATAAGATTTGTAGCTCTTGAAGCCAACCCTATACGTGTTCCCGAATTATTAGGAAGATAAAAGTACTGTGGCCGGTCATTGATTTCTTTGGTGAAGTTGTATTCAAATAGAACACGTGCGCTATCTGAAATACCATAAACACGGAGCAAATCATTGTTGACACTAACCATTTCGGCATTGGCCGACGAATTTATATTGACGAAGTCGGTGAGACTCGAAGCTCCAATCGATTCTAATAAAGAGGAATTATCGGTTCCGTCACGTGATACGCGATGCAGTCGTCCTGTAGTATCTATAGCTAAGAATTCGCTTTCAGGGTTGTTGCTCTGTAGTAAACCAATAGGATTTCTAAGTCGGATATCATTTTTAATAGTGATCTCATGGGCTTTTTGACCGTTTTCACTAAGTAAGTATATTTTGCCCGAACTCGTGCCTACGAGGATTTGGTTATTAACGGTCATAATTGGTCCCAATATATCACCATTTGTCTCAAGAATAGACCAGTCGGGAAGCATACGGCCTTCCATATCGAAGGCATGTACTTTTTTACGACTGGGAATCAAGATTGCTTTCTTGCCTTGTAGTGTCACCACCGATGGATGAGCTATAGGTTCTTCTGGCGTCTCTACAGAAAATCCTTTGAGCGTCTTGCCATTTGTGTCAAAACGATACAGCCTGTTGCGGTCCGTTACCAGTAAGATGCTTCGATCTTCTAATTGCTGAATATCACCTACCACCCGTCCTGCAAATACTGTTGACCATAGTTTCTTCCCTTGTGGACTGATTGCATGGATAGTGTGGTCTAGTTCTTGTAGCAAAATAAACTGACTCGTATCAGAATGTTCAAATATATAGGGTTTCGTAATCGCTTTATTTTCGAGTGTATAGGTCCATTCTGGTGTTGCTCCCAGCGCATTCTTGCTTTTAAATAACGCATAGAGTTGAGAAATGAATTTACCTGAATTACCTGATAGTTGAAGAGACCAAGAATAGAAGTCCTGAAAGCCAAAGTTGTCCTTGTCCTTATAATTGGTCTGAAAAGGGAGGTTGAGTGAATTCAATATCTTTGAATTAGAATTCCTACCATGTATAAACAGCGTTACGTTCGCTTCATTT
This sequence comes from Sphingobacterium sp., assembly GCA_031277715.1. Classification (GTDB taxonomy): domain Bacteria; phylum Bacteroidota; class Bacteroidia; order Sphingobacteriales; family Sphingobacteriaceae; genus Sphingobacterium. The sequence goes on from JAITLW010000218.1 coordinate 3,508, forward strand.
CCTTGTAGTTTTTCAAAGTTTTTAAAGCCTAAGGTACCTGTCAGAAAATCTCGTCTTTCAAAATCGTCCCGATAGTCGCTGAGGGTTCTACTACTGTTGGCTACAACCAAAACATCATCAACTACGGTTACATAAGGGCGTGGAAATTCTTTAAAGAGGTCACCGAATTGTTGGTAAAGTAGTCCTGATGATTTGAAACGATATATGGAGTCTTGGAGATTCTCCAAAAAGTGTTTTTCTAGGTCTTGCCAAGATTCTTTCTTATTTAATTTTACGAATCCAATATAGCTACTGGAGACGGTTTCAATAAAAGAAATTTCATCGCCCAATAAGCTGTTCAATTGTTCTCGTGTACCAGTGGTGTCTATTTCTTCTGCTATTTTTTCCTTTCTTCTTTTAAAAAGGTCACGTAAGTCCTTTTGAAATCGAGAGCGGTCACTAATGCTACAGTCTACATACACCGCTGTACTAGAAGGGAAATAAGTATATAAACTTTGGCTTGTTTTTTCTTGATGTTTAAATAGCGAGATATAGTTTTCCGAATATTGATCTAATTCACTTTCGCCAGTAAGCATTAATGCATCTTGTTTGAAGTTGATATTCCAAACAGATTGCCCCTGCATATTCTTGAATAAGTTTAAAAAGGGGCCGTCGTTTTTACGTTGATACAAATTGACGATGCTATCGTACTGCTGATGCGGGAAGTATACACTCAGCGCTGTATTTCTCGAATCTCCTTTTAGGAAAAAGTCAATTTGGGAGTCTGGTAAATGCTTACTGTGTTTGTCTAAAATTTTTGTTAATAGTTTGTTGGAGTTTGAAGCAAAGAATATATTATTATAGTAGATAGCAGATAATGTAGAATCTTTTATACCATACTGTATTTCATAGATTTTACTCCCCATCGTATCGACTGTGTTAATTTTATAGCGTTTGCTTATTTGATTTAGAATGCTAGAAAATTCAGTCGGAGAAATAGCAGTTGCAGTTGGAATCGTTAGTATTGTTTCAATGTTTTTGCCATCAGGGTGAAAGGAAATGTAGACTTCCGCGTCATCGACATGTTTTTTTAATGCTTCATTACGTAATAACTCTGTCTTGAACATGCTCATTAATGCAAAGTCGTTTTGACCTAATAGCGCTTCAAAGATTTCAAAATCTTTAAATATATTGTCAGAGGCTTCGTTATTGCCAATTGCAGCGATAAGAAGAGCATTGTCAGGCAGGTAACGTAAAGGCTTGGCGGCGCGGTTATGTTCGCCATCAAGATTACGAAAGTAATATATGGAAGCAGTAACCACTGCTACAAATAGAATTACCGATAGGATAATAGTATTCCGCATATTGCAAACCTACCTATTTCACTTCTATTTTATGAATATCGTAACAAAAACTTTTCATCATTTTTTGAGTTAAAAGTCCGTCTTATGTTTTCTTGAGGTGTATTGGTGAGGCTATTTGTACGGAGCTGATTGTTCTTTTATCGCTTTGTAATGTGTAGGAATGGGATAAAAAAAATAAAATAGCCTATTTGTAGGGGATATTTTATACATTTATAGGCAATAGTTCAACATAAGTAGTTTCTGAATAAATGTGCACGAAATATACATGTAGTATTAGGCTGTGCAAATATTGACGAATTATAGTTTGGATCCGCCCCAGCTGGCGGATGACCATTGAAAAAACAAGTTATACACATATGAATAAGCAAATAATTTTAACTGCTTCTTTTTTGGGATTGATTGCTGTGATTTTAGGGGCATTCGGTGCACATGGTCTTGAGGGGAAAATTAGCGATTATCATTTGGGAACTTGGAAGACCGCTAATCAATACCACTTCTATCACGTCTTCGCGTTACTATTTCTTTCTACTTTTTCAAGGGCTAAAAGTCCATCGATTCGGGTCTCATTCATAGCTTTTACCATAGGCATACTGTTGTTCTCAGGGTCTTTATATTTGCTCAGTGTACGCTCTTTATTAGGGATTGACGGATGGCGATTCCTAGGGCCTGTCACACCTTTGGGAGGACTTTGTTTTATGGTGGGGTGGGTCGGATTATTTGTTGCAGCAGTAAAACACCGCGCTTAGTTTTTTGTACACTCCCTTTTTCTTTTTATGCCTTTGTCACGGTGTACTACTGTGGCTTTTTATAATATCTTTGTCAGATGCATAGTACTGATTTGTTTGCTGAACGCGAGACATTGTTTGTAGAGGTTGTATTGCCACTCTCTATTGCTAAAACCTATACTTATCGGGTTCCATTTGAGTGGAACGAAAAAATTAAAGTGGGGGTACGCGTAATAGTGCAGTTTGGCAAGAATAAGGTGTACTCTGCGATAGTAAAAAACATCTCTAAAGAAGCCCCAGGGAAGTATGAAGCAAAATATATCTTAGAGGTTGTCGATGATCATGCAATTGTCAATGAACAGCAGATGGTACTATGGCAATGGATGTCTGATTATTACATGTGCCAGCTTGGAGAAGTGATGCAGGCTGCGCTACCAGCGGCACTCAAAATGGCATCGGAAACAAAGATCATAGCTTCTGATAATCCGGATCTAGACCGTTCTGTTCTTTCGGATAAAGGATATTTGGTACTTGAAGCTCTTGACATTGCAGGAGAGCTACGCGTTGCAGATGTCATCAAAATATTAGGACAAAAGTCTGTTTTTCCTCTGTTGAGGTCGCTTTTTGAGCAAGGGTTTGTACTTATTTCGGAAGAAATTAAAGAAAAATACAAACCTAAAACGAAAGCCTTTTTGTATATCGCAACCGAGTACAATGATAGCGAAGGGAAGAGATTATTGCTAGATGGACTGAATAAGGCACCTAAGCAACAGGATGCTGTTCTAGCATTTTTACAGTTGACAAAGAGCCGAACAGATATAACGAGGCAAGACCTGATGGAGGTTGCTGCATGCGGTAGTGGAGCAATTACAGCATTGATAGAAAAGGGAGTTTTTGAGGTTCGAGAGAAAGTAGTTAGTCGATTTGAGGGGACAGATTTGCAGATGACTAAAGAGTTCGAGTTCAGTGAGCAGCAACGTAGCGCATTTGAGGGAATTGACAGTAGTTTTGAAAGTAAAGATGTGGTATTGTTGCATGGTGTTACAGCCTCTGGAAAGACCCAGATTTATATCCGTTTGATTGAGAAGATACTCGAGGAAGGGAAAAATGCACTTTACTTACTGCCAGAGATTGCACTAACTGCTCAGATTACTGCCCGGTTAAAACTCCATTTTGGCAATCAGCTGGGGGTGTACCACTCCAAATTCAATGACAACGAAAGAGCAGAAGTATGGCATAAGGTTTTAAAGAATGAATTTCGTGTTATTATAGGAGCTAGATCCTCCGTTTTTCTTCCGTTTCAGGACTTGGGGCTTATCATCGTAGACGAAGAGCATGAAACCTCTTACAAGCAATTTGATCCCGCTCCGAGATACCATGCCCGAGACACCGCAATATATTTGGGACATCTGCACGAGGCGAAGGTGCTTTTGGGCTCAGCAACACCTTCTGTAGAAAGTTATTATAATTCGAAAGCAGGTAAGTATGGATTAGTTCAGCTCTTGAAGCGATACGGAGAGGCACAGTTGCCTGAAATAGAGATTGTCGATATCCCCGAAGAGAGCCGGAAAAATAAAATGCACTCTTATTTTAGTGAAACGCTCTTGAACGGTATTAAAGATGCCGTGTCGCGTAAGGAGCAGGTGATTCTCTTTCAGAATCGCAGAGGGCATACCCCGTTTGTCCAATGTAATACCTGTGGCTACGTTGCAAAATGTGTGAATTGTGATGTAAGCCTTACTTATCATAAGACTTCTCATTTGCTTCATTGCCACTATTGTGGACATTCGGAAACGCCAATCAACGTTTGTCCAGCTTGTGGTATGCCACATATGGAAAGTAAAGGCTTTGGAACAGAAAGGGTCGAAGAAGAGTTAGAAATATTGATGCCTGATTTACGTATTGGCCGTTTAGACTTGGATTCAACTCGGGGTAAATATGGTTTTGATAAAATCATCAATGCTTTTGATGACCACGAATATGATATACTTATTGGAACACAGATGGTCGCTAAAGGGCTAGATTTTGGAAGGGTAAGTCTGATAGGAATTATTGATGCTGATACGATTATCAATTTTCCAGATTTTAGAGCTTATGAAAGAGCCTTTTCGCTGTTCTCACAAGTTGCCGGACGGGCGGGAAGGAGAGATGTCTTGGGAAAGGTCATTATCCAAACCTATACTCCTCATCATAGGGTTATTGAGCAAGTCGTGCAACATGATTATGAAGGAATGTTTATGAAGGAGGTAACCGAACGTAAGAATTTTCTCTACCCACCTTTCTATAGGCTGATTCGATTGGACGTAAAGCACCCTGACCAACAGCAGACGTTGGATTCTGCCCAAAAGTTGGCTAACTTATTAAGGGTGCAGTTAGGTAGTCGAGTGCTGGGGCCTGAGCCACCACTGGTATCTAGAGTCCGTAATAATTATATACAGACAATTGTTCTTAAGATAGAGCGGGGAGGTGTCAGTATCGTGAAAGTAAAAGAGTTGATCCGTGCAGCTATTCTGTCATTCGAATTAGACAAACTTAATGCAGGAGTACGGATCCAGTTAGATATAGACCCGTACTAAGTGCTTTGATGCTATAAATAACTCTTACAGCTTTATTTTGGAAACTTGGAAAGGTTTCTTTACAGCTTTATGGGCTGCTTCTTTTGCAATTTTAGCTTGTAGCTCAGTTACCTTTTCTGGTCTATAATCGTTCTTGCGGACGTCTACATGAAACAACATTTCGTACCAAGTACAAGCTGCTGTAAAGCGGCCATAGTCCAATTGGAGGTGATAGCCATCACGAGTGTATTTGTCTCCTATCGATGAGGTACGGGCATTCTGTATGGCGGTGCCGGCAGGTACAACAAAAGAAAAGACCTTCGACTTATTTATCTTTTGTGTAGCATCCGCTATACTCTTGTACATGATTTCCTGATTTCTCTCATAATTTGCAAAACCTTTATGTTCAGTGTCCTGCTGATAGGCCCAGGTCTGATGATATATGATCTTTGTCTTTGAAGGCTTTAGTTTGTTAACGTAATCCACGAGATTTGGGAGGTTCTTCATGATAACATCATATTGCCCTGAGTAAGGACTGGCTTGTTGTAAGCTAATGTAATCCCAGTCTTCATCTTTTATTGCTTGAGAAATGCTCGTGTTCTTTGTTGAAGACTTACTTCCGTCGATGTTTGTTTTTCGGTAACTGTAGCTTTCTTTATCATCGGTAGCGTTTTTTACATGTAGTTCCAAAGAGGCTCCTCCAATGTATAGATTGCCGATTACCATTTTTTTATTACTTGTCTTTGCCAGGTCGTAGAGGTAGTTTTCTATAGCATCTTCGGAGAAGCTATTGCCTATAGCCAATACTTTTAACACAGCCTGTTCTTGTGCGAATAGTGTTTGGCATAAAAAAAATAGTGTGATTAAGGTTAAGTTGATTCTTTTCATTATAGTTTTAGATTAGTTTCATTGCTCTGAGGGCATCGTAAATGGCTTGTTTGCGACCATCTGCAAACTTTTCCATTTTATTAGCATCTTTAGGGATGGCATTTAATGAGAAATAGTATTTTTTATGGTCTTTTTCCAAAAAGCCCACAAACCAGCCGTTATTGTTGGTCTCATTGTAAGACCAACCTGTTTTTCCCGATAATTTATATGTTTGGTTTTCTTCGATTTTAAAGATTTTTAACATCGATTCCCGAGTCGTATTTAAGATCGGAAGTTTTTTCGTGAGAAAGCGTTCTAAAAAATCGATTTGCTCAAAGGAAGAAATATGGGATTTGCCTTTAAGCCAGAAAGAATCGATGTTTTCTGTTGTAACATCCATATCATTATAATGAAATTTGTTCAGGTAGGTCTTCATCCTGGCTGTTCCAATTTTACGGGCAATCTCTTGGAAACAAGGGACACAGGAGGCTTGGAATGCATCTCTTAAGGTTAAGTCTTTTTCCCAGCTTTCAAAGTCCCTTTTTTTGCCATCCCATTTGATTATAGAAGTGTCACTTTTCATAATACCCGTTTCTAACGCAATAATTGCATTGGGGATTTTAAATGTAGATGCTGGTAGAAAGTCGCGTTTAGCCCATTCAAAGTCGTTGGAGTAATATGTCTGTTGCTGTGGGTCATAGATTAATATACTGCCTGAGAGATCGTAGTTATCTAATATTGCATCGAAGGTGGTTTTATAGTCGTTGTGATAAGCTTTGCCACCCGATTCAGAGTCACAGGAAATAAAGAAAGCTAAGCTGATAAGAAGAAGTAGTCTGGACATGTGTACTTTTTTTTGAAGGGAGTAAGATACTAATTTTAAATAAAAGGAGCTGATGATCGCTTCTTTTTTTACCAAGCTACTGACCTCAAACATTTTGTATTTATTCCTTAAAATATCCGTTAAATAGGGTATTTTTGAAGAATAATGGCATATAAGTTCATAGATAATTACAGGGAAAAAGGGGCGAGAAATAATCTCGTAAAGCATCTTGAGAGCAGAGGGATTCAAGATGTAAAGGTGCTAAAGGCCATTGGAAAGGTGCCTAGGCATTACTTCTTTGATGAGACTTTTTGGAATCAAGCATATAAAGATATTGCTTTTCCAATAGGAGATGGGCAGACAATCTCCCAGCCTTATACTGTGGCTTATCAGTCAGAACTCTTACATGTCAAAAGGGGAGACAAAATATTGGAAATAGGAACAGGCTCTGGTTATCAAACCTGTATCCTGCTGGAACTTGGGGCGGAGGTATTTACTATCGAACGTCAGGAGAGTTTATACAATCGTACCATCCAAGTGCTTCCGTATATGGGATATAAACCTCATTTTTTTTTAGGAGATGGGTCTAAAGGAATTGCACAGTACGCTCCCTATGATAAGATTATTGTCACCGCTGGCGCACCGTTTGTCCCCGAAGTGATGCTGCAACAGTTGAAGTTGGGGGGGCTTTTAGTAATACCTGTTGGGGACGAAAAAACACAGAAAATGGTGACTATCCTTCGGGTCGGAGAAAACGACTTTGAACGAATAGAATTAGATACTTTTAGGTTTGTTCCTCTAGTAGGTGACAAAGCCTGGTAAAACGACTTTAAAATGAGAGACCTTTATCAAGAAAATATACAACAGGCTAGTCTGGAGCTTTCCTCTTTGGAGAAAAAAATCAATACAAATAGCTTGTTGCGGTTGGGAGTTATCCTGATTGGTGGTGGAGCTCTTTTTAAGGTATTTCAACTTAATAACGTTTGGTTATTGTTTATTGTCGTTCTGGCTATCGTCCTTGTTTTTGCTTATCTCGTACTTCGGCAAAGCCGATTAGAAAAAGCAAAGGCGGAAAGCCAAGCTTTCTTACGTGTCAATCAAAATGAAATCGATTTGATGGAGGGAGGGGTTAATATGTATAGTGACGGCGAAATTTATGATAGTGGCAAACACCCGTATGCGTCCGATTTGGATATTTTTGGGCCGAAGTCTCTTTTCGCGAAGACTAATCGAGCCGCAACAGCAGATGGGGTAGAACGATTAGCGTCTTGGTTTAGTGAGGCCGCTAGTAAAACGCATGTTCTGCAGCGGCAAGAAGCTAGTGCCGAATTGAGTGTTAAAGGGATGTGGGTACAGAATCTACAGAAAAAACTCCTTTTTAACTTAGGACAAAAAACTAACATTCGAACTTTTTTATCAAGATATCTCCAAGATGGTGCACTCGATTTTGGGTCTAGGGTACTCCGGTTTTATGTACCTATCGCGCCTTATATATTGCTTGGTGGCGTGTTGTTTTCATTGTTTGTTACTCCAATCTGGAACGTATTGTTATTAGTCGGGATTGCCCACTTAGGGTGGACGCTCGCACTGGCAGGTAAAGTGAGTTATTTTTCTTCGCGAATAGATAAGATAGGCGCTACTTTGATTGCGTATTCTGATGCTGTTAAAATGATTGAGGAAGAAGAGTTCTCTGCCGAAATGACCAAAACCTTACAGGCTAGTCTCAAGACAGATGAGCGGGAGAATCTTTCCGTAGCTTTCCGTCGTCTGGGAGCATTGGTTGATAAACTCGATGCGCGCAATAATATTTTAATTGGCTCCATTTTAAATATTGTATTGCTATGGGACTTTAAGCAGGTGCTGGCTATCGTCAAATGGAAAAAAAGCTATGAAGGGAATATCCTGAATACTTTCGACATCATGGCTGATTTTGAGGCTCTGACCAGTTTGGCTGTTTTAAAACGTAATCACCCAGATTGGACTACTCCAATCTTGTTGGACGATACCAGTAAAGATGGAATTGTCGCAAATCGAATAAATCATCCCTTGATTCCTGATGGAAAGGCTGTATCAAACGATTATAATGCCCAAGATCACCGAATTGCTTTGGTTACGGGG
>JAITLW010000310.1 GCA_031277715.1 Sphingobacterium sp.
CTACAAAAGCAACTACTTTTGTTCAATATACCCAAAAATGGGTAGACTTCGGTTAGTTATTAGCGACTAGTAAGACAGTACCTCCACCTCTGTTCTTCTGTTCGCCTGATGCTCTGCCGCAGAACATTTTACACCATCTGCACAGCGATTGACTAGACGACGCTCGCCATAGCCTTTCGCTACAAGACGGTCACGCTCTATCCCTCTGGAGACAATATAGTTTACCGCACTCTCTGCTCTCCTTTGTGATAGCACATCATTGTACCGATGGGTACCTCTACTATCCGTGTGGCTTGATAGCTCGATACGTAATGTAGGATTATCCCGTAGCGTTCTGACCAATTGATCTAATATCACTGCTGCATCTTTCCTAATGTTATATTTGTCAAAATCGTAGTATATATTTTCAAGTACAAACTTATGTCCGACTTCCATTATGGGCTCTAAATATAGAGCAACTTGATACACCGTATCTTTGGTTGGCACAGCGGTCAATAGACTCACAGAGTCAGCGTGGAATCCAGAACGTTCTCCCAATATTTTATATCTCGAGTTTTTGTCTGCATCGAATGTAAACTCCGCCTTCCCATTACTTAGCGTTTTGGCTAACATCTCTCTTTTATCTCCATACAACGTGACGTTGGTTTCCGATAAAAGTTCACGCGATTTCTTATTGAAGGTCTTTCCTTCAATGATAATTTTAAACACAGGCTTTTTATTCGCATAGTGATAGATATCGTCTCCACCTACCGTACCTTTCCTGTTAGAAGAAAGAAATCCCTTCTGTGCTATTTCATTGTCTTCTTGTACAAAATACGCGAAGTCATCGGAGGCACTATTAATAGGGAATCCCATGTTTTTGGCCTGTACAATCTTCCCATTTTTCAAACTTGCCTCAAAAATATCCAACCCTCCCATACCTGGTCTACCATTACTCGAAAAATAAAATTTATTACCAAATATCATAGGAAACATTTCGTCATATTTAGTATTTACCTCGGTTCCAGCATTGACGGGAGATCCCCAGCTACCATCCGCCTTCAAATCAGAATACCAGATATCCACCCCGCCTAGACCTCCTGGCATATCCGAAGCGAAGTAAAGCCTATTCTCACTGTCACTCCAGGCCGCATGTCCTAGAGAATACTCTTTTACATTATTAAAAGGGAAGTCTGTCTCTTTCCAATCGCTTCCTACCTTTTCATATATCATCAATTCTAATGTCGAGCGCGACCATTTCTGCCCGCCCTTACGGTATTTTTGCACCTCCTTGTCCGGATTAGTGCGTGTTACGTACAATTTATCCCCTGCACCGTTACTTGCAACGGGACCAACGTGATATTTAGCATCGTTCATACTACCATCTGATACGATACTGCCCTTGCCCGATCCATTCACGTCTTTGGAGAAAAGTCGAAGAAACGAATGGCCTGTCATGCCCGATTTACCCACTGCAATGTCGTTGGTTTCTCCTGCATAATACAATTTATTCGGTGTCGCTATCATACCGAATTCAGAAAGTGGCGTATTAACCTCGCTAAAGGGCAAAATATCTACCTTTCCTGGGTGAGCGATCCAGCGTACAGCCGAGTCTGCTCCTTGTAGAGCGACCTTCACGAAATCGTCATCCCCTTGCTCCTCCATATATCGCCTGTACATAGCCTTCGCTTCTGCGTACTTCCCATTTTGCTTCAGTACATTTGCGTAGTGCAGTAGTGAATTCTTATTATAATCAGTTCGTTGTGCAACACGAGCGTACCAATTTTCCGCCAGATCATAATTATTGATCTGTGCGTAGCTCTCCGCTAAGCGCTCTAAATTTCTTGTTTTGACTTTTTTTGACTCACTCAATTTGCCATATAACTGGGCCGCATTATAGTACTCGTATTTCTCAAAAAGTAAATCTGCTTTTGCCTGTAGACTGAGTTGCTCCTGCGCACAAACCGTAGTCGTAAGGAACATCAGTCCCAAGACGAAATAGTGGTTTAAAAATATACGGTTATATTTCATGTTAGTAAGTTTTAAAAGAACCTTGGACTTAATATCTGTTTCAATGCACGATCGAACGTAATACCCAATGTCACTTCATGAGTACCGCTTTGTAATCCTTGCATCTTATTCAGCATGATATCATAGGAGTAGCCTATTCTGAACTTAGGGGTTACATAAAATTGAGCTATCCCTTGTACAGAATTGAGTGAGCTGAGCTTGGCCGGCGAGTTATCGTAATATTTCCTATCGAAGACCTTAGCACGTGTCCTATACCCCCCACCTATCCAAAACTTATTATTGAAAATAAACATCGCATTCACATCAAGAGATGTAGGTCCTTTGAAATCATCCTTCACCAAAAGGCTTGGTCTTAAATGTAGGCCTTCTTCTAATGAAATCAATCCTCCAGCAATAACGTAAAGGCTCACGTTTTTATAAAGACTTTCGAGCGAGTTTTGATTAAATACAAATTCATCATTATCCACCGAATTAGAGAACAAATCATGCACCGCTACACCCGCATATATTTTGGGAGTGGTATAATAAGCCCCCAACCGCACATCGGGTACCCAGGTTGAAAGTTTTCCATCAGGAAGAACCTGATCCGTTTTCGTTACAGGATCAAGCTTAGCCCCATCCAAACCATACTGCGTAACTCCTGCAGCTACCCCCAAACTAATTCGCTTGGTATCCTCAGGGTCAAGCTGCAAACGTAATGCATAATTGGCGTATATCGAGGTTGCTGACTGTGCTCCCAGTCCATCTGCAGTAACCTGCAGACCGACACCGTGTCTTCTACTGACAGGGTCTAGAACCCCGTCAATAGAAATACTACCGGTTTTTGGAGCGCCATCCCAGCCCGTCCATTGACTTCTCAGTCCGACCTGTGCGAACCATTCTTCTTTATACCCTGCATAGGCCGGATTCACACTCAGCGAGTTGAATATATACTGTGTAAATTGTATGTTCTGTTGTGCTTGTGATGTTAAAAAACAGGTTACGCCCATCAGTAACAGTACAAATCTTTTCTTTATATTATTCTTGTTCATGACCTTAAGCTTTAGCGTGTTTTGATTAGTACATGACCCTTATACAGATCCTCTTTAGTGCCCTTTATTGTTTTAACGATATAGAAATACGTTCCCTCGTTAAGTCCATGTCCGGTCCACTCATTTTTATAATTACTGTTTCTGTAGACCTCATTACCCCAACGATTCAGGATAGTTACTTCTATACGATCAAACCCTTCTATTCCTTCAATCTCAAACGTATCATTCGTACCGTCATCATTTGGTGTAAACACATTCGGGATGAAGAAAGGCATTTTCGCTATTCCCACTATTCTCTCTGCACGTCCATCTAATTGTCCACCCACTAAATCTTTCGCTGTAACAAGCACTTCGTTTACGATACTGCCTTTGTCGAAATCAGCGCGTCTCACCTTATAAGTCGTTTTGAAGGTCTTTTCTGCTCCTACAGCCATATTGCCTATCGTCTCCATCATACCAGTCAATGGATCTTTGACCACCACATCGGTAAGGTCATAATTTCCTTTATTAGCGACCTTAATGGTATACGTAATAACCTCACCTTCCTTATTGACCTCTGTTTTGTCGGCATCCTTAGTTACTTCAAGAACATTATTGAATACTACTTTAACTAGGACCTCATTGGAAAGCTTCTCTATTACTCCAGTAGCTGGGTTGAAAGAACGCAATGTGACCGCACCGGCTACTTTACCTTGAACGCGTGCTGTATTTCTGATTTCGCCTCGGACGATATCGGCTAATACAGACTCATAAGTAAGGTCAAACTTCCGAGTCTCACCCTTTGCAAGATTTCCTACAGTACCTGTAAAATTAGGGAACATAGGATCTGTGACAACCACACTTACCAAATCGACAGTACCCGTATTCGTTACCTCAATGGTATACTCAACCAGCTCCCCTAAGAAAGTAATTACGCTCTTATCTGCACTCTTCACGATACTTATCTCAGGTTCAAAACTAATTTTAGTCGATGCCTCATCAGTGACTTTTTCCCTGGTTTTCAAAATTGCCGAAGCGATATTGTCTAATGACGCTTTCAATAAGTCGTTGTATGTGACTGTATACTTCAATTGGTAGGTCTTCACCTCTCCAACGGTCAAGTTAATAACCTCTTTAAGGTTCAACATCGCATCTTCGACGGTCACATCTTCTAAATCGGTGTTACCTGTATTCGTTACTTTAATAGTATAGGTCAGTTCTTCTCCAACTTTAGATACCTCTTGCTTATCTACTGTTTTCTCTATTGCGACCTTACCTGTTTGACAGATTTTGACACTCACTTCATTTGAAGGAACTTCTACTTTTCCGCCTACAGCTCCAGTGATCTGTCCAACTGGCGTATTAGCAATAACTTTTGCTGTACCAGTTACAAAGCCTCTGTTGATATCTGCCTGATTAATGACATACTCTGCCGTAAACTCACGTGTAGCTCCTGGCAACAATGCTCCCTGTGCCGTAGAAGTAATATTCCCCAGTCTAGGCGACAATGTGCTGGTTAAATCTAAATTATTCAGCGCGACATTACCAGTATTCTTGACCGTGAAGGTATACGTAATCTTATCATTGACCTTCAAGCCGAAACAGTCATTGCTAGTTCCCAGGTTATGTTTCTTATCTAGGGAGATACGAGCGAATCTATCTGTTTCAATTATAGCTGGAGGTGTATCCTTGTCACCCACAGTCGCAATATTGCGAATCTCTGCTGCCTCCGTCAAATCACTGTTGACTTTTACTTTGAAGCTCAATGAAAGTGCCTGTCCAAACGGTACGTCTACTGTCCATGTCAGCTTACCACTATTAAAGACAGCACCATTGCTAGCTGTACCTTCTTCGTAAGTTGTATAAGCCGGAATCATGTCTGTGACAAGTAGATTCTTCAGGTCGACATCTCCGTCATTTTCTATTCTAATCGTGTAAGTCAATAATTCTCCAGACTGAGCCTTGTTATCGCCGTTCGCATCAGCAACAGTTTTAACCGAGCTGTGTGATGGTTTGCTATCTGTAGGGATCTCAACCTCTGGGGTATCACCGCCAACAGTAGCGATATTCTTAATCGACGTTACTCCGGTAAGGTCAGCGTTAACAGTAACCTTGAAGCTAACGGAAACCTCGCCTCCGAACGGTACATTTACAGACCAGTCTAAGGTGTTGCCCGTAATAGTACCACCTCCGGTTGCACTGTTCGCAACATAAGTCGTGTTCGCCGGGATAGCATCGCTGATAGCGATACCTGTCAACGCCACGTCACCGGTGTTCTTAACAGTAATCGTATAGGTCAGTTCCTCGCCGGACTGGGCCTTGTTATCACCGTTCTCATCCGCAACAGTTTTAACCGAGCTGTGCGATGGTTTGCTGTCTGTAGGGATCTCAACCTCTGGGGTATCTCCGCCGACAGTAGCGATATTCTTGATAGACGTTACTCCGGTAAGGTCGGCGTTTACTGTAACCTTGAAGCTAACGGAAACCTCGCCTCCGAACGGTACATTCACAGACCAGTTCAGTGTGCTACCCGTAATAGTACCACCTCCGGTTGCACTGTTAGGCACATAGCTGGTGTTCGCCGGGATAGCATCGCTGATAGCGATACCTGTCAACGCCACGTCGCCGGTGTTCTTAACAGTGATCGTATAGGTCAGTTCCTCGCCGGACTGAGCCTTGTTATCGCCGTTCGCATCCACAACAGTTTTAACCGAGCTGTGTGATGGTTTGCTATCTGTAGGGATCTCAACCTCTGGCTTTTGAGGCACCGGAAGTTCATTTCCACTAACCGTAGCAACATTATAGATATTGCTAATACCGGTTAAGTTTGCAACAACCTTGACAACAAAAGTAACTGTAGCATTTGAATTCGCTGGGACAGTTAAATTATTCCAAGTAATCGTGTTGTTGCCTGCTGTGTATACCCCTGCATTTGCACTACTTACATAAGCCGTATTTGCTGGAATAATGTCGGATATATTTACTGTGATATCTCTATCATAGTTATTAGTAACCTTAATTGAATAAGTTAATTCTTCATTGGACTCAGCCTTACCATTCTTGCTGTTGTCACTTACTGATTTCTCAGTAATCACATTACAATTATTCGTTACAGTGATCAGCACTTCATTTGAGTATGCTATACAGACGCTACTATTTACCGTTGAAGTCGATACGCGACGGTAAGAAGTTGTTACCGTCATAGCATCTGGCGTATATGCTGCTGCAGTAGCTCCGCTAATTGGAGTCCAATTCGCACCGTTGTCCACACTAAACTCCCATTGATAAGCTAGGGATCCAGTAGCTGAACCTGCTGTTGTTGAACTAATAGTCGCTGGTACCGTGCCATTACATACTGTTTGGGTGCCTGCAATTGCTCCTGGCTGAACAGTATTAATAGCAACCGTAACCTCTAGACGCTGAACGCTCTCACAGCCTCCAACGGTCTGTGATGCATAGTATTTCTGACCATCAACCAATGTAGTTGTAGGCGAAAGCAGATTACCACCTGTAGCAGCGTCGTACCACTTGATGGTACCTGTACCGCTTGCCTGTAGATTCGCAACAGTATGCGGCGCAATCTCACAGAAGGTCTGTGTAGACTGTGTCGTTGTAGGAGCGGCAACTACCGTAATGGCAACCGTAACCTCTAGACGCTGCACACTCTCACAGCCTCCAACGGTCTGTGATGCATAATATTTCTGACCATCAACCAATGTAGCTGTAGGCGAAAGCAGATTACCACCTGTAGCAGCGTCGTACCACTTGATGGTACCTGTACCGGTTGCCTGTAGATTCGCAACCGTATGTGGCGCGATCTCACAGAATGTCTGTGTAGACTGTGTCGTTGTAGGAGCCGCGACACTCGTAACAGTTATTGTCGCCTCTCCTGAAATAACCGAACAGTTTCCATTGGATACTGTAACACGTACCTTGCTACCATTGTAAGCTAAAGATGCTCCAGTAAGCGTGAGTGCACTTCCATTGATACTAATTTTATCTTGTGTAGCATTTGGTAAAGAAACCCAAGTCGTGCCATTATAATATTCCCAAGTATAAGTCAAATTCGTACCAGTCGCTGTTACTGAAACTGAACCAGTACTTCCTTCACAAACCGTCAAGTTACTTACATTGGCAGTTATCTCTGGAAGCGCTGAAATAGTTACTACAATAGGAACACGTGGACCTGAACATGTCACAGCAGGTCCTTGGGCAATCCAATATGTGGTAGTACCTACCGTACTAGTATTAATTATGAGGTCAGTTAATGGTTGAGCTGTTCCACCAGTCTCCGTAGTAAAGTAATATAAAGCATGTGCCGGAGTAGCTGTACCAGCTACAATAAAAGGAGCGAGAGGATTAGAACCTAATACCGCATCTTTACAGAAAGTGGCTGGTTGCGTTGTTGGTTTCGCAGTATTACTCGTATTTGTTATTGTAAAAGTAAAGAAACAATTTGAAGATACTCCAGGAGGATATGCATAATATGTTACAGTTCCTGCTGTAGTTGGGAAAGGGTTACTCTCGTCATATTCTATAAGTGTTCCAGTACCGTCTCTTGGAATGTTATAAAATTCTGTACCTACAGGAAACTGAGAAGCAATATCATCAAAAGGAACAGCTGTTGTATTACAAAAATAAAACGCACGTTGTGGATCAACATCTTGACAGTTGGCTGCTATAAATGTGGCTGCGTCAATATTGAAATTCAGCGGTCCTGAAATAGGAGAACCAACACATGGTCCGTCTTGACTAAACCCATTAATAAGAGGAACATTACTGAAAGGGGTCTGGGAAGTCACACCCATTCCCGACATCATTCCTCCTAATGTTAACACAGGTGAACATCCTGCCGGGGTTTTTAATATTTGGCAATCATCAGTGACTTTTATTTTAAATTTCAGTGTTGCACGAAGATTGGCTATTCCACCACCAGCGGTACCTTGAGCCAGGGTTCCCATATTAACTGTAAGAGTTCCTGGTATACCTGAGTGTACCGCCTGCTGACCTCCTGTCACATTATTATAAACTATCGATGCTGATCCAGGGACATAACTTGCAGTATACGGAATAGGAATACTCAACATCGCATTCTGAATAGCTTCTGCATTATTAGAAACCTGAACCGTATATTCTATTTCTTGCCCTGGCGTTACGGTACTAGTTCCCGATGTTAACGGTCCTCCTCCAGATGTTGCTGTTGCTGAGTTAACTCCATTCACATCAGGCACATACGCATCAATAGCCAGTGCAACCATCGAAATCGTATACAGGTCTTGTGTGCTACCATAGCGTAACGTTGTCGCTGTCTGATTATTGTCGATAAATTGATTTTGAGGATTAGTATTTTGATCTTGCAAATAAAACATAGCAATATCAATCCCGGTATTGTTGGTATAACTCGGCAACCTATTATTCCCTCCCGTAAAAACAGATGAATTGAAGAAATTCCCTGTAGTATTACCACCATGCGAAACTCTAGGATAGCTCGATGTAGCTCTTTCTCTTACAGATAGAAAATCACCCGAGATATCCCGATCACCTTCTCCTGCCATAATCCCCATTTTAACCTTCACTAATCCATTTTGAGCGGCTTGGAACCCAGAGATAGCTAAATCGTACGAAGTAGTTGTACCGGAAGATCCTTCACGTTGAACAAATGCATGGCCATCATATACCATCACATCACGCCAGATCTCACCTGCGTTTTCATATACCACAACTAAACTCCAACAACCGAAATACCCGGTGTCTCCCCCATCTCCTTCAAGCAAAGCAATATCAGCCGCCCAATAATTACCCACTCCATGGGTTTGCACATAAGGTGTCACATCATGATAAGCAGAAAATATCCCGCCATAACTTGAAGTAGCGTAGTGTATATCTGTACCATTGGCCGTATACTCTACATAAGGCTGTCCCTCTTTCTTAAATTTTATCTTTCGTTTATCAAAAGTGCGCGTTTGAGAACTGTTTTGCCATACTTGACCAAAAACACGAACATTGGCATCTGATGCTGATTCTGTTTGACCTACGGTTCGATCTACTCTACTATCTCTAACTAAGTTGGAAAGATTTAGTGTCGTGGTACCATCTGTCCATAAAGTAATTGGTGTAAAACCATATGTTTTTGTGGTGCTACCTGTAGGCGTATTTTGTCCAGCAACAGAAACAAAAGTGCTTCCTCCATCGGTGCTATGATACACATAAGGAGCTGTATTACGTACCTCAAAGATATGTGTTGGTAAAGAAGGTGCCGTAAACGTGTAACGGGGATAATATTGATCTCCAGAAATTAACAAATCAACCGAAGAACTATTTTGATAAAAACTATCATTATTTGTTCCTAAAGAACTCGTATTTCTTTCAATCCTCGATATTGTAAGTTTAAGCCCCTCTCGAGTTTGAATTGTAATAGGAGTCTGAAATACAACTTGTGCTTGCGTTCCTGAAATAGTATAAGCTTGATTAGTTGGTGTAATCCAACTTCCTGTGGTACCTGATCTATACCGAACAGGATTAGATGTTCCATTTTGGAACTCAAATTGATATGTAGTGTTTCCTGAACCACTTACCGCCGTAAATTGATATCTTGGATAGCGACTATTACTATTACCCTGTCTTGAGACGGCTAACGAATACTGGAATGCATTATCGTTAATCGTCGAACTTGAATGATTATAATTACTATAGGGCTGACTATAAATCTCCGCCTGCCTTGTTACCGACATTGTATAAGGTGTATACGTTATCGCTACGTTATGATCAACTTTCTGAGTATCATCATAGTTGTTCAATTGCGGTGCATTTTTTGTTACATTAAATGTATACTGATTGCTTATATTAGACCTTCCAGTCCAATACAAACCTGCAAATAAGATATTCGTACAAGCTGGATTCGAATTTGCCGACAAGGGCAACTTCAATTCTGACATCGAAGAATTCCAAGTGATAGGATCATTATCTACGTCAACATGAGACATGCTGGTATTACTATTTCCACCATTTGGATCTGTCGCATTGCCGTCCAGATAGCCCGTACGAGTAAGATTGGTGTTACCCGCCATGCTAAAATCTCCCCTTATTCTATAAATACCATTAGTCGGCGTACCTGAAGTTGCTCGCTTAGTAAACGGCTTTACAACCTGCGCATGCACCGATGTAAAAGCGACCATCAATAATAAAAGCCACATTACCCGAACTATTCGGGTTGAAAAATAGGTATGTGCTGTTTTTTTCATTTCAAATCAGATTAAACGGTGAATACTGTCTTGGTATGGAGATTTTATAAAGTATAGACCGCTTGAATAGATCTAGACCTTTTATAGTAGAAAGGCTTCTACGGACACAGTCATCCTGATTTTCTCCCTCACAGGGGCTATATTCAAAGATGAATAGAATGTACTTTAACTGATTAGAATCAGTCAACGGTGTTAAATCTACTGGTCGACCCAAATCCGTCGCGGAAGAAACTTTTATCCGTAACAACTCAATAGAGTTGAGTGATGGAACTAATTGGTCAACCGATACCAAGTTTTCAGCATCTACATAAGCTACTCTTGGTGCTAGGCCTTTTTGTTCTACTGGCATAGACATTCTAGACATACGCCCTGTCTGCGCTTTAGTCACAGTTGTAGATGGTTGCAAATCATATGCAAGAGATTTTAAACTAGCTGCTTCATCCGCTGCTAGCTCACTAATCTTTCTATTAAATGATTCCACCTTTTGTGCTTGTGCAATATTAAATACACAGAACAGTATCCAAAAAAGTAGAAATTTTAGTGATACTAATTTTGAAATCAAATTCGTTTTCATAACCTTCATATTTTAGCGATGCATCTACTGCATCAATTTTGTTTGGCAATTGAAGTCGGACATCTAGGTTCCACCTCTCTTGACTATTTCTTAGTCAATCTTGTTTGGTTTGTAGATCCTGTCCCTTCGTAGAGGCTATAATTTGGTCGGATTTACATGGCGAAGTTTGGAATAAAAAGGGAAGTTGAAGGCCTATTTAAGTAGACAGGTAAGGGTACAATCGCGACCTACAGGAGACAAAAAGTCACAAAAAAGCACGCAACACAAGTGGACAAATTAAAATCAAAGCATTGAAAAACAATACAATAGACAAAACACCCTAGTGGACAACACATGGGTACAACAAAACATTGTAAAACAAAACAACAGGTAGGTCAAACTATCCTAGCTGTCTCCTATAAAGAGGTGTTGACTATCCCCTGCCTACCCGAAAAACGTCCTTTGATCGAGTGGAAAATATCATTTTTGAATGCCCTTTTGCACCAACCGATTAACCAGTTAAGCTGAACGATCAATCAAATAGGCCAGTTGATCATTCAAATGAAGCAATCTATTGATCAGCTGGAGCTAATGATCAATCAAATAGGCCAGTCGATCAATCAAGTGGGGCAATCTATTGATCAGCTGGAGCTAACGATCAATCAAATAGGCCAGTCGATCAATCAAGTGGGGCAATCTATTGATCAGCTGAAGCTAACGATCAATCAAATAGGCCAGTTGATCAATCAAGTGGAGCAATCTATTGATCAGCTGGAGCTAATGATCAATCAAATAGGCCAATTGATCAATCAAGTGGGGCAATCTATTGATCAGCTGAAGCTAATGATCAATCAAATAGGCCAGTCGATCAATCAAATGGAGCAATCTATTGATCAGCTGGAGCTAACGATCAATCAAATAGGCCAGTCGATCAATCAAATAAGCCAGTTAGCGGCAGGCACCGTCGCAGGAAGTGTGTAAAATTACTGATTTAGGTTTAATGATACAGCCCCGCTCGTAGGGGCACGAGCGGAACAGATCATAGTATGTACAAATGTTATCTAACGACTTCGTTATTTATGTCGTTCTTCGAGATTTTTTGCGATAGTTTCTAAGGAGAATCCTTTTTCGCGCAACAGGACAAGTAAATGGAAAATCAGATCAGAGGTCTCATCTACAAACTCCTTATCAGACTGTGCTAATGCAGCGATTACCGTTTCTACAGCTTCTTCACCTACCTTTTGTGCTATTTTATTAAGCCCTTTGTCTCTAAGATGGTTGACATAAGATTCCTGTGTAGGAAATTCGTAACGTTGCTGTATAATACGCTCTAATTCAGCAATAAAGTTATTGCCATAATCTGTTGCAAAACAGCTTCTACTACCTGTATGACAAGTAGGCCCTGCGGGCTGAACTTTTATAAGAATTGTATCCTGATCACAATCAATGTGAAAATTCTTCATCCATAAGAAATTACCGCTTTCCTCGCCTTTAGTCCAAAGTCTATTTTTTGACCGCGAGTAAAAAGTAACTTTTTCTTCCTTTTGTGTTTTCTCCCAGGCTTCTTCATTCATATAGCCCAACATAAGTACTTCTAATGTTTGGACATCTTGAATGATTACAGGAACGAGTCCATCACCTTTTTCAAAATCTATCATTTTTTTGTTAGTATTGAGTACCGAGTATCGGGTATTTAGACCGTACATGTCTTATGTCTAATACCGGCTATCTCCAATGTTATCGTACCGCTATGCCTTCGGCTCGTAGTCTTTCTTTTAATTCAGGAATTAGTATCTCTCCATAATGGAATACCGAGGCAGCCAAAGCAGCATCAACATTCGACTGTTGAAATACATCCACAAAATGTTGTTCATTCCCAGCTCCTCCAGATGCAATCAACGGAATATGGATCAACTGATTAATATGCCCCAAGAGCGGATTATCAAATCCATTCTTCGTCCCATCATGATCCATCGAAGTAAGCAATATCTCTCCGGCACCTCTGCTCTCCGCTTCTTTAATCCACTTTTCAGTATGTATATCGGTTTTTTCCCTACCTCCGCGTAGATGCACATAGTTAGCACCTTCTACAAATCGGGTATCAACCGCCACGACAACAAATTGAGATCCAAATGCCTTTGCTAGATCGTCAATCAACTGTGGATTCCTAACCGCAGCCGAGTTGATGGATATTTTATCCGCACCACTGTTGAGCAGAATCTCTGCATCACGCAATTCATTGATTCCGCCACCTATTGTAAATGGGATATTCACCTGCTTTGCCACCGATTTAACAAGATCGATTGTAGTCTTACGCCCCTCATGGGTAGCCGTAATATCTAGAAAGACAAGCTCATCAGCTCCCTGTTGCGAATACTGCCAAGCGAGCTCCACTGGATCGCCTGCATCGCGAAGATCCACAAAGTTCACACCTTTGACCGTACGCCCATCTTTAACATCCAAGCAAGGGATAATACGCTTAGCAAGCATACTTAAAACTTAATTAAGGTTTTTAGATTCCAATCCTTTATCTCGTCTATAGAGATTTTGTTCTCATAGATAGCCTTACCTACTACACAGGATTCTAAGCCACCTAACTCGTTGAGATTTTCTAAATCTTTCATTGAAGATATTCCTCCCGAACCGATCAACTTGATAATCGGAGAGTGAGCTAATAACTTCTTGTACAAATCAATTCCAGCACCGCCCATCTTTCCGTCTTTCGATATATCTGTACATAGGAAACGGAAGAAGCCTAGCGCAAGACATTTGTCGATATATTCAATAAGTTTGATCGGCGAGCTTTCCAACCAGCCTGAATACTTGATAACTTCATCCAACACATCAATAGCGATCACGATACGATTGGCATATTTAACGCGGCCCTCATTCAATTTGCTTAATTCCTCAAGAAAAGTAGGATTAGTAATCGCCTGAGTACCCACAATAACACGGAATACTCCCGCATCGATAAGCTCCTTCACCTTTTCGATACTACGTACACCACCTCCATATTGCACCTTCATATCTGTACGGCGGACGATATCAAAAAGATATTCTTGGTTAGAGAAATCTCCCTTAGCGCCATTCAGATCAATGATATGCACCATTTCCGTACCATTTGCATGGTATTTTTTGATCTGATCTTCTAAGGAAATATCATAGGTAGTCACCTCGTCATAAGAGCCTTCTCTTAGGCGAACTACCTTCTTGTCTAAAACATCAATCGCTGGAATGATATACATAATAAAGTAAAAGTTAAAAAGTTAAAAGTTTAAAAGCCTATCCTCCACCCTTACCCTATAGCAGGCCTTGAGTTACAAAAATAGTCTTTAATTTTTATTTATATTTTAGTAAAATTTATTAACAACTGTTCGCCATGCCCCCCGGACTTCTCTGGGTGGAACTGCACTCCATAAAAATTATCTTTTTGAATAGCTGCCGAATAATCTATACCATAGTTACAGGTTGCCCCGGTATAAACAGGACTATGCTCAATAAAAAAAGAGTGTACAAAATAAAAATATGCATTTTCTGGAATATCCTTAAACAAAGGACAATCAGCTTCTGCCTTGACACTGTTCCATCCCATATGTGGAACCTTGAGTGTTACTCTATTCTTAAAATGCAGGGTTTTCAAAGGAAAAACAGACAAAAGCTCGGCCTCTCCCTCTTCCGAATAAGAGGTCAACAATTGCATGCCTACACAGATTCCCAGCACGGGTTTCTCTAATGCAAGAATGGTATCTACCAGTCCCGTCTCCCTCAACTTATTCATCGCGGCACCCGCGTGCCCAACCCCTGGAATTATAACACGATCAAACTGATCAAAGTCCTCTTTACTATTAATCATACCATATCCAACCTGGATACGGTCTAATGCTGCAGTTAATGAAAAAATATTTCCTGCGCCGTAGTTAACTATACCAATCATTATTAGTAGTTAGATGTTAGTATTTAGTAGTTAGATTTTAGATGTTTAATAATTATACAGTCTAAATACGACGTACTAAATACTTAATACTATTACAGTACTCCCTTCGTACTTGGCAACTGCATATTTTCTGCGTCCCGTCGTACCGCCTTTTTAATGGATTTAGCGAAAGCTTTAAAAATAGCCTCAATCTTATGATGCTCATTATCGCCTTCGGCTTTGATATTTAAATTAGCTTTCGCCGCATCTGAAAATGACTTAAAGAAATGGAAAAACATCTCTGTAGGCATATCTCCGATCTTCTCCCGCTTAAATTCAGCATCCCATACAATCCAATTACGACCACCAAAATCTAGAGCAACTTGGGCCAAACAGTCATCCATTGGCAAAGTATACGCATACCGCTCGATACCCCGTTTATCTCCAAGCACCTTCAAAAACACCTCCCCCAAAGCTATACCTGTATCTTCAATGGTATGGTGCTCGTCTATATGTAAATCTCCTTTTGCGTGCACCGTCAAGTCAATTGCACCATGCCGTGCAATCTGGTCCAGCATATGATCAAAAAACGGCAATCCCGTATGGATATCTGCCTTTCCCGAACCATCTAGATTTACTTTAATATAAATATCTGTTTCATTGGTCTTCCGATGGTGCTCTGCTACCCTGGTATTCAGTTTCAAAAACTCATAAACAGCTTTCCAGTCGGAAGTTTCCAGTGCCACACAATCGTCGGCAATTTCAACCTGTTCAGCTTTACCCAACTCATCGTTATTACGCAACCAAATGGCCTTTGCGCCCAAGTTTTGTGCAAGTTTTACATCATTGACCCGATCACCTATAACAAAAGATTCACTAAGATTATATTTTGTCTGGTCAAAATACTCCGAAAGCATACCCACTCCCGGCTTACGGGTTGCCGCATTCTCATGAGGGAAAGTTTTATCGATATGCTCTTTACCAAAGACTACGCCCTCTGCCTTAAAGGTATCTACAACAAAATTATGTACCGGCCAAAAATTCTCTTCCGGATGTGATGCTGTACCAAGACCATCTTGGTTAGATACTAAAATTAATTCAAAATCGAGCTCCCGAGCGATACGTGGAAGATACTGCAAGGCACCAGGGTAAAACTTCAATTTCGTAAATGAATCAATCTGTTCATCTTCGGGTTCAAGAATAAGTGTTCCGTCTCTATCAATAAATAGTACTCTCTTGATAATATCTTTCATGGTTAATTTAGCTGTAAAATTGTTTAATGGCTTCAATCAGTTTCTTATTATCTTGGGTTGTCCCTATCGTAATACGTAGACATCCCTCACATAACTCCACCTTCGAGCGGTCTCTTACAATGATTCCTTGACTGACCAAAAAATTATACAGCTCACGAGGCTCTTCCAATCGGGCCAAGATAAAATTGGCGTCAGATGGCGTGATATGCGCAATCTGCGCTATAGCAAGAAGCTCCTGCACGAGCAATTCCCGTTCGGCAACTGTTTGTTGGATCCAACTATTGACTGTATCCACGTTCTCCAACGCTTGCAATACCAAGTCCTGAGTCGCCTGATTAATATTATAAGGAGGTTTGATTTTATTGAAAACCCGGATAATTTCTTTACTGGCAAATGCCATCCCTAACCGCAAAGCGGCTAATCCCCAAGCTTTAGATAGTGTCTGAAGAATAACCAAGTTTGGATATTCGGCCAGTTCTTGCGTAAATGAGCGTTGTTTTGAAAAATTAATGTAAGCTTCGTCGATCACAACCAATCCTTTGAAATGTGTCAGAATCGTCTCTATATCTTTACGGTTTATACTATTTCCTGTAGGATTATTGGGCGAACAGATGAAAATCATCTTAGTATGCATGTCTAATGCCTCGGCAATACCGTCTAAATCCAATTGATAATCCGCCGTTAGATTGACTTTACGAATCTGTACATCGTTGATATTCGCAGACACCTCGTACATACCGTAGGTAGGTGGCACTAAAACCACATTATCTACCCCAGGCTTGCAAAAGGCACGGTACAATATGTCGATGGCTTCGTCACTTCCATTGCCTAAAAAAATATGGTCAGCAGGCACACCTTTGATTTTGGCCAGCTTTTCTTTCACTTGATGCTGTAACGGATCTGGATAACGGTTGTAATGATGATCCAACGGCGAACCAAAAGCATTTTCATTAGCATCTAATAATACAGATGCTTCTCCTTTAAATTCATCTCTTGCGGAGGAATAAGGGACTAGTTTTTTGATATTGTCCCTTAGTAGGTTATCTAAGTTGAAAGACATATTTTTTGTCCATTAAAATTGAGGTGTAAAGATGGTTAAAAATTTAGAGAATCACTAAACTTTATACCAATTACCCTCAAAAGAAAGGATACTTTCATCAAACACCTCTTTTGCCTCTTCCAACAATGGAGTCAAATCCTTATAACGTGCTGAATAATGCCCCATTAGAAGTCGTTTCGCACCTGCTTGCACAGCCACTTGCGCTGCTTCCAGACTGGTACTATGGAATGTCTCTACCGCTCTCTCCAAAAGACTGTGATCGAAGGTCGTCTCATGGTACAGGAGATCCACCCCTTGTATAGCCTCCATATAGCCCGCAAAAGCACGTGTATCCGAACAGTACGCATAGCTTCTTGAGGCTGGAGCAGGCTTAGTCAACGCTGCTGCCTGGTATACAGTACCATCCAAATCCGTACAATCGATTCCTTTCTTAAGCTGCTGAAAAAAGACTGTCGGAATATTCTTCCCCACTATTTTCTCTGGGATCAGAGAAGCCGCTCGAGCCCCTTCGTCAAAACGGAAGCCCGTGGTAGGAACCCGATGCAGTAGTGGAAACGACCTCACCGTTAACATATGTGACTTCATAATCACCTCCTCCACATCGGGATTGGTAGCATGAAATACCAGATTATAGCGCAGTGTAGTGTCCGAGTGTTTAAATTGCAGATCAAGAATATCTAAAAGCGGAGCTGGTCCATGCAGATGCAACTCCGACTTGCGTCCTGTCAGATTCATGGAAGACAGCAAGCCCACCAATCCTAAATAATGGTCCCCATGCAGGTGACTTATAAATATCCGGGATATTTTATTACTTTTTATCCCATAGCGATGCATTTGCATCTGTGTCCCTTCACCGCAATCAATTAGGAATAGTTGCTCATTAAAATTTAGGACCTGTGCCGTAGGGTGACGTTCGTATATAGGAGTAGCCGAACTGTTCCCTAGGACTAAGACTTCAAACCGCATCCGCTATTTACCTCCTATCAAGTCACGCTGAATCTCATTTCCGAAGATCAGATCCTCAGCTTCACTTACGTTTTTGACAATAGTAAAAAAGGCATCAAGATGCGCGACTTTCAATATCTGCCTTACAGCAGGCGTCAATCCAGTAATGATAAACATTCCATCAGCTCCTTGGCACAATCGATCAGCCAACAGTCCCATACGCACGCCCTCTTCACAGATATCTTGAACCTGCGACAGGTCCAGCACAATATTACGCTGTCCCGACGTGTTACGAAGCATGAATTCTCCTTTTAGAAATGCTGCTGCGGCGGCATCTAAATTTGAAATAAGTGGTTCAATAACAACATATCGCTCGTGCTTATCAATAGTATAACGCATATCTTTATTCTCTTTATAATTTTTCTAACGCCGCACTCACATTGCGTTCGACCCGCGCCAAAACATCTTCTTCGGCAGCGTACTCAAAGCGTTCCCCCGTAATATACTCATAAAGTTCGACATATCGCGCAGCTATCGATTCCACAATTTCATCTGTCATTTCAGGAACCTGCTGTCCTTCTTTACCCTGAAAACCATTTTCGATCAACCACTGTCTCACAAACTCTTTAGAGAGTTGCTTTTGAGGTTCGGCTGCTGCCTGGCGTTCTTCATATCCCTCTACATAAAAGTAACGAGAAGAATCTGGTGTATGAATTTCGTCTATTAGGTAGATTACCCCATCTTTCTTTCCAAATTCGTACTTCGTATCCGCCAGGATAAGTCCTCTTTCCTGAGCGATATCTACCCCACGTTGATACAAGGCATGTGCATATTTTTCCAATTGCTCATAGTCTTCCACACTTACGATCCCCTGCTTCAGTATTTCCGCTTTGGAAATATCCATATCATGCCCTACTGCTGCTTTAGTAGTTGGTGTAATAATAGGCTTCGGCAATTTATCATTCTCCTTTAGTCCTTCTGGAAGTACCTCTCCACAGAGCTCACGCCCTCCTTCACGGTATGTACGCCAAGCATGTCCAGAAAGATATCCACGGATTACCATTTCTACCTTAAACGGCTCGCACATCTGTCCGATGGTCACCGAAGGATCAGGAACAGTAATCACCCAATTAGGCAAAATATCAGCTGTTGCTTTCAAAAACTTAGCAGCAATCTGATTTAAAACCTGTCCTTTAAAGGGGATAGCTCTAGGGAGCACCACGTCAAATGCAGAAATGCGGTCAGATGCCACCATTACTAAATACTTGCTATCTATGGTATAGACATCCCTCACCTTACCTCTGTAAAAAGAGGTCTGTTTATTAAAATTAAAATGGGTTTCTTTTATTGCACTCATCGTATTAAATCGCCCTGTTGTTTATATAGTATTAATTATTTGCTTTCAAATCCCCGTAGGCTTCCAAAATACGCTTCACCAATTTATGCCGAACCACATCGCTACCTGTCAGGTATACGATATCGATCCCACTGATGTTGTCTAATAGTTTAATCGCAGTAGCTAGTCCTGATTGAGACTTCTTAGGAAGGTCTATTTGAGTAAGGTCTCCAGTAACGATAAATTTGGCTGTCGGCCCCATACGGGTTAAGAACATCTTAAGTTGCATATCAGTAGCATTCTGCGCCTCATCCAAGATCACAAAACAGTTATCCAACGTACGTCCACGCATGAAAGCTAAAGGAGCCACTTCTATTGTCCGGTTTTCCAAATACCCTTTCAACTTTTCAACAGGAATCATATCATCCAAGGCATCATAAAGTGGTCTTAAATAAGGATCCACCTTCTCCTTTAGATCTCCAGGTAGAAATCCTAAATTCTCCCCTGCTTCTACAGCAGGTCGAGTTAAGATAATTCGTTTAATTTCTTTATTACGCAATGCCCGAACAGCCAATGCTACAGCAGTATAGGTTTTACCTGTACCGGCTGGACCTACTGCAAATAGGATATCGTTCTTATTGATGCTATCCACCATCTTACGCTGGTTCGGGGTACGCGCACGAACAATCAAACCATTAGGTCCATAAACAATAGGTTCCCCTTTGAGTCCTGCTTGTGGGCCATCCTCTGGCTTATCTTTGTCGGCCGAGCGTTGCTCGCTGGGAGGAATTCCCAATAATTCTTCCAACTCCAAACCACCCAAAGCATTGTATTTGATGACATGATCCGTAATGGCCGAAAAAACAGATTCAAACAAGCGTTGCTCCACTTCCTCTCCCAACACTTTAAGCTCTGTCCCCCTTGCAATCAAACGTATTTTAGGAAATCTATTTTTGATAGATTCAAAATTCTCATTTTGAGCTCCCCATAGAGAGACCAAATTAACGTTGTCCAAATTGATGATTAATTCGCTCAAATTATTATGGTTTTTAGTTTAAAATGTAACACGTACCATGACCTGCCTTTTTAATTTATCACACCGAATATTATTCGTGTCTATTTTATTCTCAAGGGTATAACTACCACATCACAGTCAAGGGCCTGTAGCTTATCCAACATGGATATTTCCGCAGATAAATATAGATAAGATTTTCAATTTGTATAATGCAAAAACATTCTTATCTAAGCAAATTATATTCAAAAATACAAACTAATATTTTCACATGTATCGAATGTGAAAAATATTCATTATTTTAAATGCGAAAGGCCTTTATGAACACTAGTTTTACTAACTTTGTCTTTACTTTTTTCAAAAAACAATAGTTTCAGGGCACGTTTTTAGGACAACGGGCTGTTAATATGGGAGTAATAACATTAACAACAGATTTAGGTTACCGCGATTTTTATCAGGCGGCATTGAAAGGGAGCATAATATCATTGTTGCCCAATGTGCGTTTAATAGACATCACACATGAGATTCCCTCTTTCAACATACAGCACGCCGCTTTTATCCTTCAGAACGCATATCATTATTTTCCAAAAGAGACTGTCCACCTCATTGGTATCGACACTGTCTTTCAAGAAAACTGCCGCTATATCGCTATGAAGTTTGACGGCCACTACTTCGTCGGTGCCGACAACGGCATATTTAGTATCATCCTGGGTGAAAAAAAAGCAGAACAGCTATTCGAAATTGAGATGATGCAAGA
Organism: Sphingobacterium sp.; assembly: GCA_031277715.1. Lineage (GTDB taxonomy): Bacteria > Bacteroidota > Bacteroidia > Sphingobacteriales > Sphingobacteriaceae > Sphingobacterium. The sequence goes on from JAITLW010000310.1 coordinate 21,091, forward strand.
CCTTAGGTTCTTGCACTTTCCCCTTGCCGACATCCTCGTAAAAGCAACCTGCCATATCGCCGAAGGAAACCCTATAGAAGACTTGGGTTCACCAATAGATACGCCACTGCAAAAAGTAACTTTATTGCCGATCATAGAGAACAGCTTTATCAAAGGACATGTTTCCTACATCGACTCCTTTGGAAACGTCATCTCCAACATCAGCAAAGACCTCTTTAATCAAGTCCAAAAAGGAAGAAACTTCATCCTACACTTCAAACGGAACGAAACAATCAATAAAATGAGCTGGCATTACAATGAGGTATCTGAAGGTGAGAAACTATGCCTGTTTGGCATATCCGACTACCTCGAAATTGCTATTAATAAAGGACATGCCAGCAATTTACTCGGCTTATACGCGGATGAAACCATAATGGTCGAATTTTTGGACTGAGATAAATCATAACTCATGAAATACACGCTGCTTATATACTTCCTACTATATAGCTTAGCGCTTATAGCATCACCAACAGACTCTATCTCATTTGAAGCGCAGCGAAAGCGGGTCAATGAACTACTCGACCAGCGAAGTAAGCGCTTTGGTGACTATACCCAATCCTTAGAGCAGAAGACGGGCGTTTTTGGCCTATTCAAAACCAAAAACGACATGCAGAAGTCTATCGACATTTTGAAATCTGTAGTCATCAATGACAATGCGATATTCCTCGAAACACGAAAACTCCTCAACCTAAAAGATAGCGAAGCAGTGCATTTTCAAACACTCGCTAAAGAATACGACCAGCAAATAACAGCCTTCATGAAGACAATATCCAAATTGCAGGCTGAAAACGAACTTTTAAGGGAGAATATCAAAACCCTAGAAGAAGAAGACCATCAAGACAATAAATACCGATATATCATATTTGTAATCCTCCTCCTAGCAGGAGTTCTATTTTTCGTATACAAACGTCGTAAAACGCAAAATGTGACGAAAGTTTGATAAGGCGACTACTTTATATCATTACATTTGTCAGTTGGAACAAAAAAGCTTATAAGATTATAAACAATGGCTAGACCAAGATTGAACAGTGGCGATTCGCATTCCGATGATTTACCCAAGCCCAAATTAAACAAAGAACTACTTAAAAAGGCTACTCAGATTTTATCTTATCTAAAACCTTACAAGGGTAAGTTTATTTTAGGCATGATCTTCCTGATCCTATCCAGTTTGACAATGCTCACTTTCCCTGCATTGCTGGGAGCCATGATTGATGCCGCTCAGGGAAAACAAACTTATCCCTGGCTTGAATCAAGCGTGCTTTTTATAGGAGGGTTATCATTAGTCATCCTATCGTTTCAATCTATCATGTCTTTTTTTCGCATTCGTCTATTCGTCGAAATTGCAGAAAAAGCATTGGCTAGTATCCGCAGAGAATCCTATCTAAAGCTGATTACGCTTCCTATTGACTTCTTTGCCAACCGCAGAGTGGGCGAACTGAACAGTAGACTGTCTGCCGATTTATCACAAATCCAAGACATCATGACGACCACGCTTGCCGAAATAATCAGGCAAACTATCAGCCTAGTCATAGGAGTGCTACTTTTGATTGTTGTATCTCCCAAGTTGGCATTGATGAATCTATGCATCTTGCCTATCCTTGTCGTTACTGCCATTTTCTTTGGCCGGTTCATACGTAACCTTTCGAAGCAGACGCAAGATCAGCTTGCTGACTCGAACAGTATCGTTCAAGAAACTCTCCTTGGCATATCCAATGTTAAGGCATTTGTGAATGAGTACTATGAAGCCCGCCGATACAGTAAAAAACTGGATAATGTCGTAAATCTTTCTGTTAAAGCAGCTACCTACCGAGGTTTATTTGCTTCATTTATCATCTTCTGTATATTTGGTGCAGTTATCGCTGTAATTTGGTATGGAGCGTCATTAGTCGCCGCAGGAGAAATTACCGTAGGAGACCTGACCACCTATATCCTATACTCTATGTTTGTTGCGGGTTCGATGGGCAGCTTCCCCGAACTATACGCAGGACTGCAAAGAGCATTAGGCTCGAGCGAACGTGTTATAGAAATACTTAATGAAAACACAGAAGATATCAAGGTAACCGAAGAGGATAAAAATATCAAAAGGCATATCATGGGTAAACTAACATTCAGCCAAGTCAGCTTTGCCTATCCATCACGTCCAGAATGCAACATTCTAAATGAAATTTCGTTTGCAGCTGATGCCGGACAAAAAATAGCCATAGTAGGCCCCAGTGGCGCAGGTAAATCCACAATAGCTTCTTTAATACTTCAGTTCTACCAACCTTCCTCTGGCGAAATTCGTTATGACGAAATACCATCTTCCAGCTTTGCTATCACGGATATACGAAACCAAATAGGCATTGTACCTCAAGACGTGTTACTTTTTGGGGGAACTATACGGGAAAACATTAATTACGGAAAGCTAGATGCGAATGCTGAAAGCGTTATTGAAGCTGCCAAACGAGCAAACGCACATGACTTTATCATGGGATTTCCAGACGGCTATGACACTATGGTCGGCGAAAGAGGGGTAAAACTGTCCGGGGGCCAACGCCAACGTATCGCCATAGCAAGAGCATTACTAAAAGATCCTGCAATTCTTAT
>JAITLW010000005.1 GCA_031277715.1 Sphingobacterium sp.
GGCCAATGTTTGTCCAGCACTAACTCTTGCACCCTCACTAACTAATACTTTAACCACACGTCCGGGTGTCTCTGCCGAAACGGTGACTTCTTGCTTAGGTATAAAATTTCCGTTTGCGATATATGCCAAATCCACCATCTGTGTACGTGCAGTATCGACACGCACAGCAACAGCCTCATTGGTCACAGCTGCAGCAGCCGTGATTTCTTCATTCTGCTTCTTATTTTTGTTAAGTAAATAAACAATACCCGCTAATACGGCTGCTATACTTACTATCGTTATTATTACGCGTTTCATACTATATATTTAGATTATTTTTCGTTTACTAATGTTTTTAATTGCCCCTTCGCTTTGATCAACTGAACTTCAGCTACCTTGAAATTAAGAAGAGAGGTATTGAGATTATTTTGTGCATCGGCGAGCGCTTTCTCTGCGTCAAGCAACTCTGTCAATGTAGCTAACCCGTTCTTATAATTGTTCTCCGTGTCTGACAACACTTCTTTAGCCAATCCCACATTGGAGCGGTTCGTATTTATTGTCAATAACGAATTCTTAATCTGAGCTTTCGCATTCTCATTCGCTAGAGAGAGCCCCAGCTTCGTATCTTCTAAAGTAACTCGCGCCTGTCTGATTTTTATGTCAGCCTGATTGATACGTGCTTTAGTGGCACCTCCTGTAAAAATTGGTATTGAAAGATTCAAACCAATAGCAGAAGATTTAGGCCATGCAAAATCTCCCCCAATCGGAAAACCCTTTCCAAATCCATTCCAGCCAAAATCCGCTCCAAGAGACAAAGTCGGGTATAAGCCTGCTACCTTTGATTTCTTATCAAACTCGTAAAGCTCAATTTGCTTCTGCATCAATAGAACTTCAGTTCTATTATCCAGACTTTCTTCTTGCAATACAATCGAAGGGTCTACAGCAAAAGTTTCTTTAGGCATGACAACAGTATTTTCTATAGGCATACCTATCGCAAATTTCAAGGCGTTCTCTTTCAACTGTAGCGCATTGTACACTTGTTGCTTTTGCGACTCTAAATTATTAATAGCGACCACTAGTCGATCTAAATCTATCTTTTTTGCTAATCCAGCACCGACCAAACCATTTACAACATTTTTATTCTTGGTCGTACTATTTAAATTGGTTTGTATTGTTTCCAACTGCAATTGCGTCTGAAAAACATCGTAATAAGCGGTTGCAACCTTCTCTATTAATTGTTCCTCTGTTAACTGTGCATTAACTTGATAAAACTCCCTTGTAGTTCTTGCAGCTTTTAATCCGGTAAAAACAGCCTGGTTAAAAATCTGTTGATTTAGCGAGACGACAGCATTCGAATTCCAAGGCTGTCCCATTTTCGCATGAATTACTTGTCCGCCCATTTCAAAAGCCATTTCTGGGATGATGACATTCGACTTTATCGACGCTACACCATTAATCTGAGGAAGAGCGGCTCCTCTTATTTCATCAATCTGATACTGTGCATTTTCAAGATCAAGAGCCGACTTTTTAGCTTCGGCTTTGTTCTCTAACGCATATTTTATCGCATGTTGCAGCGTCAATATCTCTTGAGCATTGACACTGGAGACCCCAAAGACCCCAGCTAATAAAATTGCAATAATTCTTATCCTTTTCATTTAGTGTGTTTGTTTTTCTTTCTTTGCTGATGAAAGCTCCCCCGGTACATCGGGATCGGTTTCACTATTTATTGTGTGTGACGATTCGTTCTTCAAAAATTAATCTAATGGCCCGCCTTTGGCTATCCACGATGTGACCTATATTATCTTTGTTCGGGATTCCAGAAACAATATCCTGTACATTATGCATGATACCCAACGATTTCATAATCTCAACGAAAGCAATACTGGCTTCATCCACATCTTTAATCCGCACATCACCAATATCGACAGATTTGGAAAACAATACCTTCGTCGCAGAAATATCCCTTTTATAAAGCTGCTCAATGACGGACGCCATCTCTACTCCTTTAATCCATTCTAGATTTTCGTCAATATGAAGCATATAATATTTGCTGAGATAGGAAGCTCGCAATTCCAGGATCTCATACAGTGTAGTCATTAAGTCGTGCTCGTAGTTGGCAATGATAACTTCCTCTTTAGCAAACAACTCATCAGCTACCGTACCTATCACATCTCTTATTAAAGCGGACTTATCTTGATAATAGTAATAGAGATTCGCCTTAGTGATTTTCATATCCTCAGCAATCTCATTCATTGTGGTCTTATTAAAACCATAATGGCAAAATCTTTTCAGAGCCACTTCAATAATTTCTTCCTTACGTTTATCCATTTTTCACTTTTACCTTCTGACTTTTATCAAACTTTGTTCAAAAGTACAGAAAGACCATGCCAGACAAGCAAGAATTGTTCAAAAAAAACAATTCCATGACAATTAATAAAAATAAATTAATGAGTGTTAAGCGAAAAGTTTGGCGAACTTTCTTTTATCGACTTTATAGAGACGTGCCGCACGGTAAGATACTCCAGTCTGATATTCGTCGAGTTCTTTCAGATATCCGAGATTCCCCATCTTTTTTCGGAAATTACGTTTATCTAAAGATTCTCCTAATATAGACTCATAAATTTGTTGAAGTTGGGTCAGCGTGAATTTCTCGGGCAAAAGCTCGAATGGCGCAAAGGAAAAACTTAAATTTGTCTTTAGCTTTTTCAATCCAAGCCTTAGAATTTCATTGTGATCGAAAGCTAGATCTGGCACATTATTAACATCGAACCATTTGGCCTGACGCATATAATTGGTTATAGGCTTTATTTTATTCTTTACCTCTTCATAACGAACAAGCGCCATATAAGCGACCGTCAAAATACGTCCCTCGGGATGGCGTTTGACCCCGGCCAAAGCGGCCAACTGCTCCAAATAAATGTCTTTTAATCCCGTATTTTCATAAGATATGCGCTTTACCGCTTCTTCCATTTCTTCTTCTTTATCGACAAAATAGCCAGGGATAGCCCACCAATCTTTATAAGGGTACTCATTCCGCTCTGTGAGGAGAACTTTCAATTGCCCTTCATGAAAGGTTAGAATTAGACAGTCTACGGTAAAAAAAGAAAGCACAAACTTTTGTTTTAAGTGAATAATCAACCAAATCTCAGACAATATTGCTTAAAAATTACACAAGAAACAAAAAAAATATGGCCAAAAATTTAATAGTGTAGAAAATACACACTATATTCGTATTGCCTAAAATTAGTTTGATTTGAAAAAAATAACAAACATCGGTGTATTTACTTCAGGTGGTGATGCACCAGGGATGAACGCAGCAATCCGCGCTGTAGTAAGAACCGCAATATACGAAAACATACAAGTAACCGGTATCTATAGAGGATATCAAGGGATGATTGAGGCCGATTTTGTGGACATGAATAGACGTTCTGTCAGCTCTATCATCCAAAAAGGAGGTACTGTATTAAAATCTGCCCGGTGTCTTGAATTCAAAACCAAAGAAGGTCGTCAACAAGCCTACGATAACATCAAGGCTCACGGTATAGACGCATTGGTGGCTATCGGCGGGGATGGCACTTTTACAGGTGCAGATCTATTTTCGAAAGAATTCGATATTCCGGTCATGTGTATACCCGGGACCATAGATAATGATCTTTACGGTTCTGATTATACCCTAGGATACGACACGGCCAATAATACTGTTATTGAAGCTATCGATAAAATCCGTGACACAGCGTCTTCTCATAGCAGAGTCTTTTTTGTGGAAGTGATGGGTCGGGACTCCGGTTGTATTGCGTTAAATGCTGGCGTTGGTGGAGGTGCTGAAGCTATATTGATGCCAGAAGTAGATAGCGGAATCACGGAACTATTTGGCGAACTTGAGCTGGCAGAGAGCCGTAACAAAAGTTCGATGATCGTTATTATTGCCGAGGGAGACCAAAATGGCGGAGCATATAATGTGGCAAAAATTGTCAAAGATAAATTTGACCATCTTGACATAAAAGTTAGTATATTAGGACATCTTCAACGTGGAGGTTCGCCCAGTAGTTTTGACAGGGTACTAGCAACTCGAATGGGATTTAAAGCCGTAAAAGAACTAATGGCTGGTAACTCTAGAGCCACAGTGGGGCTGAGAGGAACAGCGATCGTAACTACTCCTCTTGAAGAAGCTTTAAGCAGAAAAGAATTCAAACTAGACGAGGAATTGCTAGCTATAGCAAATATAATGAACAAATAAAAAAGCATGATTTTAATAATTTTCACCGGATCAAGATATGCGGACTGGCGTCTGGCAGATAAAGGAAAAGTTTTACACGGTTTCAGAACCGCCGGAATAAACTCTTATATTCAGGATGAAAATTTCATCAATCAGCTTTTAAATAAAAACACAGACCTGCTCTATAATGCGGAAAAGGTAAGGAAGATATTTTTCTTCGGAGCAGGCGCGTCGTCGAAAGACAGACAAGAAAAAATCATACGGGTATTCTCTTCTTTTTTTAAGAACGCAAAGGTAAAAGCATCTCATGATTTAGATGCCTCCGCTATAGCGACATTTGGAGATGAGAAAGGGATTGTAGGAATTATTGGATCGGGGTCCAATGCGGCCTATTTTACAGGAAAAAAAATAACAGAAAACAACTATGGCCTCGGCTATATACTAGCTGACGAAGGGTCGACCAACTGGTTAAGCAAGCAAATATTAAAAGATTTTCTAACGGAAACTATGCCTAATGGATTCCGCGAAAAATTCCTGGAAAAACACAATATAGACCGTAAAGTAATTCTAGAGAAGATATATAATACCCCCAACCCTAATATATTCCTGACCTCTTTTGCAGATTTTATACTAGAGAACAGAAATGACCCCTATATGTCGTCAGTGATTAAGAAGGGCCTTGATCTCTATTTCAAAACCTACTTAATACCTCTGGCCGACAACTACCCTGACTCGCCAATATGTCTCACAGGATCTGTCGCCTACAACTACAAGGAATGGTTAATGGAATTGGGGAATGAATATCACCTGAATATCGAGAAAATAGTCAAAGAACCCATTCAGAATTTAACGAAATACTACATAAATAAAAATTGAAAAAAATGAAAATTGGAATTAACGGATTTGGCCGTATTGGCCGTTTAGCATTCAGAGCTGCTGTCAATCGCAAGGATATTGAGATTGTTGGTATCAACGACTTGGTAGAACCTGACTATATGGCTTACATGCTAAAGTACGATTCAACACACGGAAGATTTGATGGAACAGTTGAAGTTAAAGATGGTAATCTAGTTGTTAATGGAAAAACAATACGTGTAACAGCAGAAAAAGATCCAGCTAATCTAAAGTGGAATGAAGTTGGTGCAGAGGTTATCATTGAATCAACTGGCCTATTCTTGACACAGGAAACTGCTCAAAAACATATTGATGCCGGAGCAAAAAAAGTAATCATGTCAGCTCCTGCAAAAGATGATACTCCTACATTTGTAATGGGTGTAAATCACAAGGAACTAAAAGCTGAACAACATATCGTTTCTAATGCTTCTTGTACAACGAACTGTCTAGCTCCTATTGCAAAAGTATTAAATGATAAATTTGGCATCACTGAAGGACTTATGACTACAGTACATGCTGTAACAGCTACTCAAAAAACAGTAGACGGTCCTTCGGTCAAAGATTGGAGAGGCGGACGCGGTGCTTACCAAAATATTATCCCTTCTTCTACAGGAGCAGCAAAAGCAGTTGGCTTGGTGTTACCAGAACTTAAAGGTAAATTGACAGGAATGTCTTTCCGCGTTCCAACAGCAGACGTATCTGTTGTCGATTTGACAGTTCGCCTAGACAAAGCAGCTTCTTATGAAGATATCAAAAAAGCTATGAAAGAGGCTTCTGAAGGTGAGTTAAACGGTATATTAGGATACACTGAAGACGATGTCGTTTCTACAGATTTCTTAGGAGATGCACGCACTTCTATTTTTGATGCTAAAGCAGGGATATCATTAAATGACAACTTTGCAAAAGTAGTGTCTTGGTATGACAATGAGTGGGGATACTCCAACAAAATCATTGATTTGGCACAGGCTGTAGCAAAATTCATCTAGTTTAAAAAAAACTAATAAAAAAGAGAGGGCTTTCCTCTCTTTTTGTTTTTATAACAACCCCTCATCCCTAAAACTATAATAACTGTTATCTGTAAAAATCAAATGGTCATGCACCCGGATATCCATAATCCGTGCAGCTTCATTAACTTTATTGGTCAAATCCTTATCTGCCTTACTCGGAGATAAAGTTCCTGAAGGATGGTTATGAGCCAATATAATGGAACTAGAATTAGCCTGTAGGGCATGACGCAGTATGATGCGTACATCGACAGGAGTAAAATCGTTGCCACCGCTCCCTATGAGTTGTTCGTGCACCACCTTACAAGCGGTATTTAAATAAATAACCCAAAACTCTTCATGAGGCAAATCCTGCAAATAGGAGCGAAAGTAATCATAAACCCGTTTACTACTATTCAATACGGGACTATCCTGCTCTCCTTCTTCTTTTCTTCTCCTACCCAGCTCCAGTGCTGCAATAATAGAAATCGCCTTGGCTTCTCCTATACCCTTGTATTGGCATAGCTGCGAGACATCTTTGCGAGACAAATCGCTCAGATTATTCTTCGAATCATTCAAAATACGCCGACAAAGCTCCACAGAAGTCTCGCCTGGCGACCCAGAACCAATGAGAATAGCTAACAGTTCTGCATTGGACAGGGCTCGACGCCCACGCTCCAACAATTTTTCTCTGGGACGGTCTTCTTCCGCCCATTCCCGAATAACAAGCTTATCCATAGTAAAGAAATAGTAAATAATTGATTTACTTAAAGTTAACAAAAAACAATAAACTATCAAACTTAAACTTGCTTTGCCTACAGATCATCACTTACTTTACCTAAAAAAAAGCTATATTTGTACCTCGAAAAACAAATTTATTTAGTAATGAGTAAAGCAATTATCAAGACAGAGAAAGGCGATATGACTGTACAGTTTTATACAGAAGACGCTCCAAATACCGTTGCAAATTTCATCAAACTTGCAAAATCGGGTTATTATGATGGACTCGCATTCCACCGCGTAATACCTGACTTTGTTATTCAGGGAGGATGTCCTAACTCAAGAGAAGGTGCTGCTGGTGTTGCTGGCACAGGAGGCCCAGGCTACAAAATAGACTGTGAGTTAACTGGAGAAAACCAATACCACGACCGTGGAGTATTATCAATGGCACACGCTGGACGTAATACAGGAGGCTCTCAGTTTTTCATTTGCCATAGCCGTAACAATACTGCACACCTAGATCGTAATCACACTTGCTTTGGCAAAGTGATAGAAAATGTAGACATCGTAGATGATATACGTCAAGGAGATCGCATTTTATCAATCGAAGTAATAGAAGATTAGTAAACAACAAAGCAATAACATGAATTTAAGAGCTTTAGTATCAGTAACAGGTAAACCGGGATTGTTCAAACTTATTGGGCAAAATAAAGGCGGATTTATCTTAGAATCTTTAGATAGCGCAAAGATTAAATCCGTTGTCAACTTGAATACGACAAAAATGGCTACTCTGGAAGATATCACTATCTATGGCGAGGAAGAAGAAATCCGTCTGTTGGATGTTCTTGAAAAAATCAAGTCTGAAGAGATAAGCGTTCCCGACACAAAATCAAACGGTGATACATTAAGAGATTTCTTTAGAAATGTAGCTCCTGGGCACGACGAATCCCGAGTTTATACATCTGATATCAAAAAGATAATTAGCTGGTACAATATTCTGAAGGAATTTCCTTTATTCGAAGAAGAAGCTCCTGCTCCTCTTCAATAACTAAAAGAAGGTCTGATGCAAGTCAGGCCTTTTTTGTCACTATAGGGCACAAAAAAAATGCTTCGTATGGAAAGCATTGCATTTAATTCTTAATTTTAAAATTTCAACTCCGGTATTAACGTTTCTCCGGGTTTTCTGGTTCTTGTTTAACAGGTCTTTCTATAAATCCCCAATTGGTCATATAAAAAGCAAGAGGGTTTCGCTGTAATGTACTCTTTTTGTCTTTCTTTTTTTTAATCATATTTTTCCTTTCATTTTGTTTTCACTTAAATAACTATCAACAAGTGAGCCAAACAAGCCGAATCACCGGCTCAAGGAATATAAAATGACATACAGACCATATAAAGCATACAAAAATGGGGCTACTTATTATAAAGTTGCCCCATTTATTCATATAGTACAAAATACGCTATACCACTATGTTAATAATCTTACCTTTGACAAAGATCAACTTTTTCAATGCTTTTCCATCCATATAACGCTGTACATCAGCATTAGACAAGACAATATCTTCTACTGTTTTTTGATCTAAATCTAAAGCTAATGATAGATTCATTTTCATTTTGCCATTGATAGATACCGGATAAGCAAATTCCGATTCGACCAAGTACTCTGGCTTGAATACGGGATAGCTCGCAAAAGATATTGTACCCGCTGGATTTCCTAATAATGACCACAACTCTTCTGCAATATGTGGTGCATAAGATGATAATACGATAATCAAATCTTGAAGGATCTCTCTTTTATTACACTTGAGATCAGTAAGCTCATTGACACAGATCATAAATGCAGACACAGAGGTATTAAAAGAAAAACGTTCTATATCTTCCTCTACTTTCTTAATGATCTTGTGTAATGCCTTATACTCTGCCTTGGCTGGTGTCTCGTCCGAAATACTAAGGTTGCCCTCTGCATCATGGAAAAGACGCCACACTTTTCTTAAAAATTTATAGACTCCTTCGATTCCATTTGTATTCCAAGGTTTGGCTTGCTCCAATGGTCCCAAAAACATCTCGTAAAGACGTAGTGTATCAGCTCCAAACTGAGAAATTATATCATCTGGGTTAACTACGTTAAATTTAGACTTGGACATTTTCTCCACTTCAGTCCCACAGATATATTTCCCGCCCTCCAATATAAACTCAGCATTTGCGAAATCCGGGCGCGAGGCTTTAAACTTCTCTGTGTTTAAAACATCATTATGCACAATGTTTACATCTACGTGTAGAGGGATTGTATTATAATTTTCTTTCAATCCTAAAGAAACAAAAGTATTCGTCCCTCTCCCCTCGTCATCCAAAAGGCGGTATACAAAACTAGAACGTCCTTGGATCATACCTTGATTTATCAGCTTTTTGAAAGGCTCCTCCTCATTATGAAACCCAAGATCCTTTAATATCTTGTTCCAAAAACGAGAGTAGAGTAAGTGTCCTGTTGCGTGTTCGGACCCACCAATATACAAATCGACAGATTTCCAGTAATCTATTGCCTTTTTGGACGCAAAATCCGCTCTATTCTGAGGATCCATATAACGGAACCAATACCAAGAGGATCCCGCCCAACCAGGCATGGTACTTAACTCATATTCATATTGATCTTGATACTTCCAGTTCTCAGCTCGTCCTAATGGAGGCTCGCCAGACTCTGTAGGCAGATATTTATCAACCTCTGGAAGCAATAATGGCAACTCTTCTTCTTTAATAAGATAAGGTAATCCATCTTTAAAAAATACAGGAACGGGCTCTCCCCAATAACGTTGACGGCCAAAAATGGCATCACGCATACGGAAATTCACCTTCGCTTTTCCTAATCCTAACTCAGATAGCTTGGCAATAAGTGCATCAGTCGCTTCAGTATAAGTCATTCCATTGATAAAACCGGAATTGATGTAACGTCCGTCTTTGTTCGGGTCAGCCGCTTCTTCAATCTGCTGACTATCGGATATAGCGACTATCGGGAGATCGAAATGCTTAGCAAATACATAATCGCGCTGATCGCCAGAAGGCACTGCCATCACGGCTCCTGTACCATATCCCGCCAAAACGTAATCTGCTATCCAGATCTGTACGTCTTCTCCTGTGATCGGGTGCTTCGCATAAGAACCGGTAAATGCTCCTGATACAGTCTTTGTATCCGCCATACGATCTAGTTCAGATTTTTTGGCAGTCTTCTCAATATAGCTTTCAACCTGACTGCGACATGCATCTGTCGTCAATGAAGCAACCAACTCATGTTCTGGCGCCAACACAACGAAACTAACTCCGAATATAGTGTCCACTCGAGTGGTAAACACCTCGATCGCTGTGTTGAGCTGTGGTATCGGAAACTTAACAAGCGCTCCTATGGATTTACCAATCCAATTGCGTTGCATTTCAATCAATGGCTCAGGCCAATCAATGGTGTCCAACCCTTGAAGTAACCGATCTGCATACGCGGTAATCCGCATAGACCATTGCATCATTTTCTTCTGCTCCACGGGAAACCCGCCTCGCTCAGAAACGCCATTGATTACTTCATCATTTGCTAATACTGTTCCCAACGCTGCGCACCAGTTTACAGTACTCTCTTTTAGATAAGCTAGCCTATATTTCAGCAACTCTCTTTGCTGTTCTTCGACAGAAAAAGACTTCCATTCATCAGCAGTAAAACTCAATATATCTTCATCGCACTCGGCATCGATACCCTGAGATCCAGTTGTTTCGAAATGTGCAATCAATTGCGCAATAGCCACTGCACGATTTTCTTTCTTGTTATACCAAGCATCAAATGCCTGCATAAAGATCCACTGAGTCCATTTATAGTAATCTGGCTCCGATGTGCGAATCTCGCGGGACCAATCATAAGAGAAGCCGATATTATCCATCTGCTCGCGGTAGCGGTTGATATTAGCTTCTGTCGTAATGGATGGATGTTGGCCAGTCTGTATAGCATACTGCTCGGCAGGTAGACCAAACGAATCGTATCCCATTGGGTGTAACACGTTGAAACCTTTCGCACGCTTATATCGCGAAAAAATATCCGAAGCAATATACCCTAGCGGATGACCGACATGCAGACCTGCACCAGAAGGGTAAGGAAACATATCCAACACATAATACTTTGGCTTTTCCGTAGACTCAGACGTTTTGAAGGTAGCATTGTCCGCCCAAAAGGCTTGCCACTTCTTTTCTATTGATTTATGATTATACTCCATTTTTGTACAAAAAAGAATTTTACAAGAGTTGCGAAAATAGCGATTTTAACTCATTTTTAATACAAAAGTTTTTTATTGTACGTAATAATTTCAGATATTAGTTGCATTATTCACTGGTTTCAGTCAGTAAAGAAAAGACGATAAAAAATGTTAAATATATCCACATTAAAGAGGTAATCATATTAATAGTTCCTAAAATCATCTTAATTCTTTACTTTCGCATCAAATTAAAAAAAGGTTTATGTCAGCATTAGAACAAGGTTCACCTCGTAAAAAAACTAAATCTGTATATATTTCTACAGTTATTAGTATTGCTCTCGTCTTGTTAATGACGGGACTATTAGGTTTAATACTAGTTCACGCTAAAAATCTATCAAAATATGTAAAAGAGAACATCGTCTTAAATATTATTGTCAATGATAATGTAAATGAAGGTGATGTGCTGTCTCTACAAAAAGATATCGAAAAAGACGACTATGTACTACGTACAGAATATGTAAGCAAAGAACTCGCTGCAAAAAGTCTAAAAGAAGACTTAGGTGAAGATTTCGTTGCCTATCTAGGTCATAATCCATTATTGCCGTCTATCGATGTTTATTTAAAGGAACAGTATGCTAACTCAGACAGCATACAGCCTTTTATACAGAAACTCACAAAAAACAGCCGCGTTAAGGAGGTTGTTTATCAAGAATCTTTAATTGATATGGTGAATAAAAACATCCGTATCATATCTATGGTAGTATTAGCTTTCACGGTCATTCTATTAGTGATTGCTGTAGCACTAATCAACAATACAATCCGACTGGCAATCTACTCGCAACGTTTCTTAATAAAGAGTATGCAACTGATCGGTGCGACAAAGAACTTCATACGTAAGCCTTATATTATGTATGGCATTGTACATGGACTTATCGGCTCTTTAATTTCTATACTATTATTAATATTCACTTTACAATTTGCCCAAAAGCAAGTTCCAGAACTGATCTTTCTTCGTAACTGGTACGAATTTGGCGCAATATTCTTGATTGTAGTTATATTGGGAATATTAATATCAGGCCTTAGTACGTACTTTGCGGTAACAAAATATCTCAAAGCTAAGTCACACAGCCTTTATCAATAGTATTCGTAAAATAAAGAAGTTTTGCAAGTCATCATTTAATTATAATAACTAAAAGATAATGTCACAAAAAAATCCTTTGATAAGTAATGAAAAGAAATCAAGCTTATTTGTATTTCAGAAAGTAAACTATCAGCTTTTCATCGTTAGTATCGCTATTGTAGCTATCGGCTTTTTTTTGATGATGGGAACTGAAGACATCTACAGCTTCGCTAAGATAACGCTTGCTCCCCTAGTTATTATTCTAGGTTTTGCAGTTGGCTTTATTGCTATCTTATATAAGCCAAAAAATAAAAACATCTAATAAAACATGAATTATTTTGAGGCTATTATTTTAGCCATTATTGAAGGTCTTACCGAATTCCTTCCGGTCTCTTCTACAGGCCACATGATTATTGGTTCGGCTCTAATGGGACTTGAACCTTCTCCATTTGTCAAATTATTTACGATTGTCATACAACTTGGTACGATTCTATCTGTACTGGTGCTGTATTGGAAGCGTTTCTTCAAATCTTTGGATTTTTACTATAAACTGGTCGTAGCAGCGATCCCCGCTTCCATATTAGGAATCTTGCTTAACGACGTTATTGACTCCTTGTTGGAAAGCCCGCTAACCGTAGCTATAATGCTTGTTGTAGGCGGTGTAATCCTTTTATTTGTGGACCGCTGGTTCAACAAGCCTACGGTAGAAAATTCCGATAAGATTAGTTTTAAGCAAGCGTTTATAATTGGTTGTTATCAATGTCTAGCACTGATACCTGGTACATCGCGTTCAGCAAGTACGATTGTCGGTGGGATGACACAGAGCTTAACTAGAAAAGCGGCCGCTGAGTTCTCTTTCTTTTTGGCTATTCCAATGATGCTAGGCGCATCTCTGATTAAACTACTAAAGTTCTTTAAAGAAGGACATTCTTTTTCTGGAGAAGAGATCAATCTATTAGTTATAGGCAATGTAGTAGGCTTTGTGGTCGCTATTATCGCTATAAAAACCTTCATTGATATCTTAACAAAATATGGCTTTAAAGCATTCGGATGGTACAGGATTATTGTAGGGGGCATTATCATCGCGATGTTGCTAAGTGGTCATAGTTTACAGATTATTTAATGAAAGACGTACAGGACTTTAACAGACAGTTTTCATTCGCTGAAGGCGAAGTACTATTGGTAGATAAACCAATTACATGGACTAGTTTTGATGTTGTGGGCAAATTGAGAAATACAATGAAACCCCTTAAACTCAAAGTCGGACATGCAGGAACTCTGGATCCTTTGGCTACTGGGCTTTTAATTATTTGTACCGGGAAGCTGACAAAGAAAATTGATCTTTTTCAAGCTGAAGACAAAGAATACACCGGTACGATTACGCTAGGGGCAACAACCCCATCCTTTGACTTAGAAACCGAGATAGATCAGACTTTTGATATTTCAGGTATCTCGGATGAAATGATAAGAGAAACTGCACAATCTTTTTTGGGAGAAATCAGCCAATTTCCACCAGCCCACTCTGCCCTCAAGATAAATGGAGAAAGAGTCTATGAAAAGGCAAGACGTGGAGAAGAAGTAGAACTAAAACCCAGAACAGTCTTTATACATGATTTTGATATTGAAAAAATAGAGCTTCCGCTCATACATTTTCGTATCAAATGTGCAAAAGGCACTTATATCAGATCCATCGCTCATGACTTTGGAAAGAAACTGAATAATGGAGCGCACCTTTCTTCTTTACGACGCACCATGAGTGGTGAGCTTCACGTGGACAACGCGTGGAATTTAGAAGATTTAATACAAGCCATTCGAGCTCAAAAGGTTCTAATGGAAGAAAAAAAAGACTTATAATTTCTAATGAAAATTTATAGAAACCTAGATGAGTTCGCTCCCCTTGAAAATGCAATAGTTACTATTGGCACTTTCGATGGCGTGCACATAGGTCATCAAAAAATATTAAAGAAACTGGTTAACTGTGCGAAAGAGCTTGGAGGAGAGTCGGTATTGTTAACATTTTTCCCACACCCGAGGCTTATTATAAACCCCGATGATGAAGGGCTTCGCTTAATCAACGATATCGAAGAAAAAACGCATCAACTAGCACTTGCGGGAATTGATCATCTGATTATTACCCCGTTTACTAGAGATTTTTCCAACCAAAGTGCCGAAGAGTATATCCGTAATGTGTTAGTGAACAAATTAGGGACAAAATCTATTATCTTAGGCTATGATCATCACTTTGGCAAAGACAGAAAAGGCTCAATAAAAGATTTGATTCATTTTTCGACAATTTTCGATTTTCAGGTTCAAGAGATTCCCAAGCAAGATATTGATGATGTAGCGGTTTCTTCCACTCGTATTCGCGAGTCTCTTATTAAAGGAGATATTGCCACAGCAAACAAATATCTGGGCTACCCTTTCGAACTAACCGGTACGGTGATCCGTGGAGATCAAATCGGAAGGCAAATAGGTTTCCCGACAGCCAACATACATGTTCACGAGGCACACAAGCTTATTCCTGCTTATGGAATATACGCTGTAGAAGTAGAAGTGTACCCCAAAGTACATTCTGTTGAATCAGGAGATTATAATGTACCACAACCAGAGCAAACAGCACAGGGTATGTGTTATATCGGAACAAGGCCTACGGTAGATGGTATGAACCGAAAAATAGAGGTTAATCTATTGGATTTTAAAGACAATCTCTATACAAAGACAATACGTGTAAAATTCATGCATTTTATACGCCACGATGAGCGTTTTGATTCATTGGAGGAAATGCAACAACAGATAAAAATCGACGAGGAAAGTATTAGAGCTTATTTTAAAAAATAAGCTCTAATACAGCCTTAAATCAGCTCAAAAATATCTTGTACTCCTAACAACTTACGGGAAGTAAATCCTTCCGCATACGCTACTTGTATATTACGCCCAAACTCCTTTGCCCTCCCCTTCGTATACTCCATAAAATCAGGGCTAGAAATATAGGTCTGTGGACCATCATCTTCCGTCAAAGAATTAAACTGTGTTTTATAGGCTAAAATAGATGCTTCTTTTAAATCCCAATAATCACTAATATCCAAAATAATATCGGGTTGGATATATTGATCCTGTATCAACTGAAGCTGTAACCTTGGTCTGAAAGCTTCTTGATCTTTTCCATCTTCCTTTGTTTCGACCCGTCTAAGTCCCGATAAGAATAGTGCATCATTAACGAGCTTACTAGCTCTACCGTGATCGGGATGACGATCATCAAGCGCATTTGTAATAACAATCTCAGGTTTATATTTACGAATAGCTTTGATTATAACACGTTGACTTTCTTCTTCGTTAGCAAAGAATCCATCCCGAAGTCCCAGATTCTCACGTACAGCGACTCCTAGTACACGAGCTGCTTCCAGTGCTTCTGCAGCTCTGGTATCCGCTGTCCCTCTTGTCCCTAATTCTCCTCGCGTCAGATCTATAATACCAACAGCTTTACCTTCGGCAACATATTTCGCTATCGTACCTCCAGCTCCTAATTCGGCGTCGTCTGGATGAACGGTCATAACCATTAAATCTAATTTCATCTGTTTATTTTAATTAAGCTGTCAACTGGAACCTCATTAGTAGTAATAGCTTCTTCATACCCAAGAACCGCTACTCTACTAGTCCGTTCATATCATGTTTTCGAGCTTAAAATTAGGTATTTTATGCTTCCAATGGCCATATAAATAAAACGGAGTAGACCTGGTCTATCTTTTATGACAAAGCCGTGAAAGAACTACCTTATTTGGTATCCAATAGTTCGCGAATCTTCCGTTGTACCCGCGCAGACATGGGACTGGTTGGAGTATAATAAAAATCAACTACCTTCCCGTTCCTATCAACGAGGAATTTATGAAAATTCCACAACGGCTTACTATCTAGGACACCATTTAGTTCTTTTTTAGAAAGGAAGTTGTACAACGGATGTATGTAATCTCCCTTGACATGTATCCTTTTGAAAACAGGAAATGTAACCCGTTCTTTTATTTTACAATAGGTTTCCAGATTAAGCCCCGTACGTGGTTCTTGATTGTTAAAATCATTCGATGGGAAAGCTAAAATCTCAAACCCTTCATCTTTAAACTTTGTATAAAGTTGTTCTAGGGTTTTGAATTGCTTTCGGAAATAACAACCACTTGCTGTATTAACAATAAGAACAACCTTACCTGCGAAATCTTCCAATGATCGTTCTTTTCCAGAAAATTCAAGAGCTTTAAAGTTGTAAATATTGTTCTCCATAAAATTTAATATTATTGATAAGGTTTATTAATAGGTCTTACACGCTCATACTCCCGGATAATATTTTCAATTTCAAAATCTTCAGTCGGGTTGTATGTACTCTTCAAATTGTGCCCAAAAACGCGAGCAACGCCTTGATATACAAAAGCAGTAATACTTCCTTTCATATCTTTTACTAAGTCATAACTTGTATTGCCAGTCTGTCGTTCAATCAATTTAATTAAAATCTTGCCCTGTGAAACCGAAAGGTTTTTGACTTCATTATTAATCTTCTCTTTGATTTCTTGTTCGCAAGCTTTAATTAATGTCTTCTCGTCTCTTTTGTTACTCACTAAAGCCAAATCCCGGTCCAGCTGTTCATACCGTCTCTGTGCATATATCGCATAAGGGAGAACTCGTAGCACGTTTCTCTTTAGTCTGATGTAACGATTCCGGTCTTCCTCGCTCTTCCATTCGCGCTGTGCTCTAATCACAACCTCCTCGATTGGAAACCAAGGGACAATCTCCCCCGACTCCAACTTGGTGGTAAGATAATAAGCTACCGTCTCGGGTGTCCCCTCTCCATAGTGAGGCAACGTCAAAACTGGCATTTGCTCTTGAGCGACGACCACGTTACTCCAAGCCAACAAAACAATCAATACCCGCGTAAAGCCCCAGCTACACATTACTTTTTTGATTATAGATTCAGTAAAAAAATCTCTATTTTTTCGTATATTTATATTATACAGAGGTTAAAAACACTATAGTGTTCATCCCGTAACTATAAAAATACAATTTTTGATTGAAACTACGAAATTAATTAAAAGGTTCTTATGGCAGATTATGTGATTGATATTGAGGCGGAAAACAAAGAAATAAGAAAACGATATAGAGCTTTACTGAGAGCCTGTAAGCCAACGTTACAAAAAGGGGATAAGCAACAAATTCGCATGGCTTTCGACCTCGCTTTAGAAAGTCACAAAGATATGCGTAGAAAATCGGGAGAGCCTTATATCTATCATCCTATTGCTGTCGCACAGATAGCAGCGGAAGAAATTGGGTTGGGTACCACCTCTATCGTATGTTCCTTATTGCACGATGTAGTCGAAGATACGAGTCTTACATTGGAAGATATCGAAGCTCAATTTGGAAAGAAGGTAGCTAAGATCATCGACGGCCTGACCAAGATATCTGGGGTATTTGACCCTAACAGTTCAATGCAAGCGGAAAATTTCCGGAAAATGTTATTGACCCTTGCGGATGACGTTCGTGTAATACTCATTAAACTTGCAGACAGGCTACACAACATGCGTACGATGGAGTTTATGGCCAGGCATAAACAACTCAAAATAGCATCCGAAACGAGCTATCTATACGCACCTCTAGCCCATCGTTTAGGTCTCTACGCAATTAAATCAGAGCTGGAAGACCTATCGATGAAGTATACAGACCCGGACACCTACAAATTCATTGCAAAAAAGCTCAATGAAAAAAAGGCAGAACGGGAGCGCTTTATCTCTAATTTCATTGCCCCTATTAATGAAATACTAATAGAACAAGGGATAAAAGCAGAGATTTACGGCCGTCCAAAATCAATACACTCGATCTGGAATAAGATGCGCAAGAAATCGATTCCTTTTGAAGAGGTGTATGACCTTTTTGCGATACGGGTTATCATAGACTCTGAATACGAAAAGGAAAAAACAGAGTGTTGGAAGGTCTACTCTATTATCACAGATCTATATAGACCGAATCCAGATCGGCTTCGGGACTGGGTATCGACCCCAAAGGGAAATGGTTACGAATCACTACATACAACAGTAATGGGACCTAAAGGCCAATGGGTTGAAGTACAGATACGTACAAAAAGAATGAACGAAATTGCAGAAAAGGGATTTGCAGCACATTGGAAATATAAAGAATCCAACTCTGACAACGGTCTAGACCAATGGATACAAAAAGTTAGGGATATCCTGGGCAGTCCAGAGCAAAATGCATTAGATTTTCTCGATGACTTCAAAATGAACCTCTTTTCCGATGAGATATTCATTTTCACCCCAAAAGGGACCTTAATACAATTACCAAACGGAGCTACGGCCTTAGACTTTGCTTTCGAAATACACTCCGACATTGGGGCAACCTGTATTGGAGCCAAGGTAAACCATAAGCTTGTCCCGCTAAGCCATCATTTACAAAATGGAGACCAAGTTGAGATTATAACATCAAACAAACAATCTCCCAAAGAAGACTGGCTTAACTTTGTAGTTACCGCTAAAGCTAAGTCCAAGATACGTTCTTCGTTGAAGGAAGAAAAAAGAAGGGTTGCAGAAGAAGGTAAGGAGATACTTGAACGCAAGCTCAAATCTCTAAAAATTACGTACAATACGGATAACATCAATAAAATCGCTAATTTCTTTAAATTCCCGAGTTCGCAGGAGCTTTTTTACAATGTCGCAAAAGGGACAATTGATATCAAAAACTTAAGGGAATATGCGGCGAGTGAAAAAATACATGACAATAATAACAGTCAGTTTACTTCACATATCTCCGGACTTGTCGAAAAGATAAATAAGAAAGAAAGCGACACGATACTCATTGGGGATGACTTACAAAAAGTTGATTATACGCTAGCACCTTGTTGTAATCCTATACCTGGCGATGACATTTTTGGTTTCTTAACGG
The DNA here is from genome assembly GCA_031277715.1 of Sphingobacterium sp. Taxonomy (GTDB): domain Bacteria; phylum Bacteroidota; class Bacteroidia; order Sphingobacteriales; family Sphingobacteriaceae; genus Sphingobacterium. The sequence goes on from JAITLW010000005.1 coordinate 19,063, forward strand.
TCAATGATGGAATCAAAATACACCGTACCTCCTGTCCAAATGCTTCAAAGCTCATGGCCAATTACGGTTACAGGATACTGAAAGCTCAGTGGGCTTCATCTCAGATAGAGACATCATTCCTCACTGGGATTCGTATTATCGGAATTGACGATGTAGGTCTCGTGAACAAACTTACGACTGTAATTTCTCAGGAATTTAAAATCAACATCCGGTCGCTGTCGATCTCAAGTAATGAGGGGATTTTTGAAGGGAATATCATGGTCCACATAAACAATCTAGGTCAATTGGATAATTTGATCAATCACTTAAAACTGGTTAGTGGAATAACGAGTGTAACACGGTATGAATCTGAAAATTAATCATATGATTATCAGTTTTTTTTATTATGCTAGAAATAGCGTAGAAATTGGTAAATTTGTTTAGGTGTTAATCCTTATATAAGAAAATGAATCAAGCTGAGAACTACAGTACAGTAAAAAAAATATTTGAAGCTTACTTAGAAAACAAAAGTCTAAGAAAAACTCCAGAACGCTATGCTATTCTAGAGGAGATCTATTCGCGTACCGATCATTTCGATGTGGAGTCTCTCTACATTCATATGAAAAACAAAAAATACCGCGTGAGTAGAGCTACGGTGTACAACACCTTAGAGCTTTTGGTTTCTTGCGACTTAGTGACCAAACATCAATTTGGCCGTAATATGGCGCAATTCGAAAAGTCTTATGGCTACAAACAACATGACCACGTCATTTGTATCGAGTGTAATAATGTTGTTGAATTTTGTGATCCTCGAATCCATCAGATACAAAGTATGATTGGAGAGCTTCTTAAATTTGACATAAAACATCACTCTTTAAATCTCTATGGTGTATGCCAAGCTTGTCAAGAATCTAAAGACAAAGAAAACAAGAAAGTAGATACGGAAGTAATTTCAAATTAATTCTCCAACCTTTATTTTAAATAGTATTTTTGTTCGGAAAATTGGCAATCAGTTTTCCGAACTTAGTTTTTACAGTCACCGTTTATCAATCAAAGCTATAAATTGATAGATTTTCCATAAGCATTTGGAAATGGCTCTAAAATCACTGTGCACGCTAGTTGTTATACAGTGTCAGAGCTGGGTACTTTATTTTAGTTTTTTAAAAAAATTCAATTTTAATCTCAAAATAAATACGCTATGCAAGTTGATGTGCTATTGGGCTTACAATGGGGCGATGAAGGAAAAGGAAAAATAGTGGATGTATTATGTCCACAGTACGATTTAATCGCTCGTTTCCAAGGAGGCCCTAATGCCGGACACACTTTAGAGTTTGACAATAAAAAATTTGTTTTAAACACTATCCCTTCAGGTATTTTTAACCCTAAGACCTTAAACTTAATTGGAAACGGAGTTGTAATCGACCCAATCATCCTAAAAAGAGAGCTTGACAATCTTAAGTCGGCTGGCTTTGATCCTGTAGGAACAGGAAAACTGGTTTTAGCCCGAAAAGCACACTTAATCCTTCCAACGCATCAGCTTTTGGATGCAGCCTCTGAGTCCAAAATGGGAGCAGGAAAAATCGGTTCTACGTTAAAGGGAATCGGCCCTACCTATATGGATAAGACAGGTAGAAATGGTCTACGCGTAGGCGATACGACATTACCTGATTTTATGGAGCGTTATGAAAGATTAAAAGAAAAGCACCTGAGTATCTTAGCGCACTATGGCGAAGTTCCTGACTTCAAAGAGCGTGAGGAAGCATTTCTTGCAGCAATCGAATTCTTAAAAACAATCCCACATGTGGATTCTGAGCACCTTGTAAACCAATACTTGAGAGAAGGAAAAAAAGTATTGGCAGAAGGAGCACAAGGTACCTTGCTAGATATCGATTTTGGTTCTTATCCATTCGTTACCTCTTCCAATACAACAACAGCAGGAGCTTGTACAGGTCTAGGTATCGCACCAAATAGAATTGGAGAAGTCTTAGGTATATTTAAAGCTTACTGTACTCGTGTAGGCGGTGGACCTTTCCCAACGGAATTGGACAACGAGGTGGGCGAACAATTACGTCAATTGGGACATGAATTTGGAGCCACTACAGGTCGCGCTAGACGCACAGGCTGGATTGACATTCCTGCATTAAAATACGCGATCATGCTCAATGGAGTAACTGAACTCGTTATGATGAAAGCGGATGTACTCGATACCTTTGAAAAAATATATGCATGTACACATTACAACTACAATGGAGAAGTAATTGATTACATGCCGTATGATATCAATTCAATCAAACCAATCCCGGTTTTGGAAGAGATTGAAGGTTGGAACCAAGATTTGACAGGAATTCGTTCAAAAGAGGAAATACCTGCAGCATTGGCAAACTATATCGCATATTTAGAGAAAGCACTTGAAGTGCCAATCAAATATCTTTCTGTAGGCCCAGATCGTACACAAACAATTGTTTTAAAATAAAAAATGGCAACAGCCATCTTTGAAGTAGACAGATTGTCATTTGGTGCCAAAGCTTTGCGTTGGGCGCAGCAATTTGAACAATTCTGCTATCTTCAATCGAATGATTATACAGACGATTACAGTTCAATAGAAGCATTACTAGCAGTAAGTGCCTCTGATGAATTTAAAGCTACAAATAATAAGGTCTTCCATGACCTAGAACAATTTAGAGCCAAGTACCCCAATCAATGGGTACTTGGTTTTTTCAGTTATGACTTAAAAAATGAACTGGAAAACTTATCTACCACATTTTCTAATCCCTTAGATTTTCCAAGCGCCTATTTTTTTTTACCTACATCAGTTATACAATTTATCGGGACAACGGTAGAGATCGAAGCCTCCGCGCCCGAACAGATTTATCAGTCGATACTAAACTTGGATTTAGACAAGGCATCCGATGAAAGTAAAATGCCTTACGTTCAGGTCAAAAATAGAATGTCCAAAGACGAATATTTCAATACTTTTGAAAAAATGATGTCGCATATTAAGCGGGGAGATATTTATGAAGTAAACCTCTGCCAGGAATTTTATGCAGAAAATACAATCATAGACCCAATCCTCACCTATGAGCGACTTAATGAGGTATCACCTACCCCATTCTCCGCATTCTTCAAAATAAAGGATAAATATATTATTTGTGCCTCTCCTGAACGTTTCCTCGCAAAAAGAGGACGTACACTAATCTCTCAACCTATTAAGGGCACAGCTCCACGTGGAAAGAGCATGTTGGAGGATGAAGAGATCAAAACTGGATTAAAAAACAATCCAAAAGAAATCGCAGAAAACATTATGATTGTGGACCTCGTCCGTAATGATATGACACAATCTGCAGAAGCAGCAACTGTAACTGCTGAAAAAATACTGGAAGTCCAGTCCTTTAAG
>JAITLW010000012.1 GCA_031277715.1 Sphingobacterium sp.
ATAAGAATCTTCCTGAGGGAATGAAAGATTACTTCAAAATTCCAGGATTTATTGAGAAGAATAAGGAAATATATGGAGTATACGAAGGTGAATTTAAAGATGAGGAAATTTATCCTAAACGAACTGGCACCGTAACGGCAGTTGCTCAGATAGATAAACAATTGTTCTCTGTGACTGACACTTCTTTAGATTTCGATCTGAACGGCCAACGTATTAACGGTGAGACCGCATACATAGTTTTTAAGTCGGGTTATCTTGAGGGAGATCAATTTGAAATATTAAGCTACAACAACACGACCAAGACGATCCGTTTCAAAGCCAACGACGAAGGAAATGATAATTGGTTCCCAACAGAAAACGTTCATGCAGAAGTAGGCGACAAGTACACCTTAATTGGTATTCGGATGCCACAATCATACATTGATGCTGCAACTGCTGAATTGACCACAAAGAGGCAGGAGTATTTGAATAGCAATAGTATTCCGCGAGTGGTTTATGAATTAGAGGTAGATTACATCCAACTAAAGCGTGAAAACATTGAGCTAGAAGCAGGTGATATTGTTCGATTGAAAGATACAGAGTTAGGTATAGATGCTGAAATCCGAATTACGGAGGTAAGTTATCCGGCTATATATCCTGATGTACTAGAAAATGGTATGCAGTACAATGCTGTTATCGGTAACGATGTCACCTATACGCTATTTGAAAAGATCCAAAACGATATCAAGGAGCAAAAAGAGGTAGTAACCCAATACAATAAGCAAAGCTGGGAAAGGGATCGTCAGAATGTTCAAGCTTTGACAGAATTCCGTTCAAAAGTCTTTGATCCTGATGGGAAACTTCAAGATCCTATGCAGCAGGCCATAGCCGGTTGGTTTGGTACCGAATCCATGTATTATGATTTGGATGATGTGACTATCTCTGTCAATGCTGGAGGTGATCCGAATGCTTTTGTAATGTCTGCAGGACGATTGATCCATAAAGTATTCAAGATTGTGGGCCTTGGTAATATCTGGAATTTGACGGCATTCAATGCGACAGCGCTAACTCCAACACAGGGCTACTATTTGGCTGCGAAATGTAGTAAAACTGCTTTGACGGGTGAATGGGTATTGTCAACAGAACAGATTCCTACAGAAAGTGTACCAGGTTACTGGAATTTCAATTTTGGATATCTAACCACTATTATCGAGGGGGAACGGTCTTTCCATCCTACTAAGGGATTTACGTTAATCTCTGGTGGTCAGATCGAAACTGATGTAATTACAGCCTATTTGATCAATGTTAATAGGTTGTTTGCACAGGTAGTGACTGTTGGTTCCAATGGCTTTGTAAATGCAGGGATCAGTGGCCTGGCTGACAAAGATGAAGATTCGCAACGGTTCTGGGCAGGGGCCACCGAGGAGGATCGTTATGAAGCTCCTTTTCAGGTGTTAGATGATGGTTCGATGCAGGCCTTGAAGGGTAAAATTGGGAATTTCAATATAAACCAATCCAGTCTTTTTATCGGCCAAGAAAACACATGGACACCATTTTCACAGTCGGTATTCTTATATGGAGATTATTTTTTATTACGTGATAACGGCGCTGTGGCAGGCGAACGCAGGGAATTGACTTGGAATCTATATAGAGACGGCTCGTCGTCCCTTGGTAAATCTGCTGCAGTATCTATTTTCAATACAATAGACAAATCTTCAGATATAGGATATAATAACGTCGGTCTTGAGATAGAAGCTAGTGGTGCAGCAAATAATTATGCATTAAGTATAGTTGATGGTGACATCATAGTAAAAGGCAAAAAAGGCTTTACTGGCAAGATTACATTAGCCAATACCGCTTCCACAACAGTGTATTATCATTTTAATTATATCAATGGTTTGGTGGTTGATTTTGTACAAAATACAAGTTCTACTAATCCATTTTAAACTGAGTATAAAAGCAAGTAAAATAATAAAAGAGATGGCAGGAGAAGAGAAGAATCCTAAAGTGTGGCCGAAGGAAGCCACCGAAGCTTCAGACTTTGATTACTTGATGGTCGGAAACGAAGACGATCCCATCATGAAAATTTATAAGGATAAATTGAATGAAGTTATTGTTGTTCAAGGCGAATCTATGCCGGCTGTTCAAGGAGGCGCTACCTCTGCAACCGCTGTTGCTTTGGTTGCTGGGCCTACTGGACAAAATAGATATTTTGATGCCTCGTGGGGATTTTGGAAGTACAATAATGTAGTTCTGAAGAACCCGCTCGGTACCGATGGTATTCCACAGGGTAATGATGGTACGCTTTATTGGGATGGAACTGCGCTTACCTGGAAGATTAGTAAGATGCAAGAATTAAAAGCCGTCGAAGGTGTGGATGTTATCGACCCAGATGGAGTAGGTGTTCCGAAAGAAAAAGCAGTTGCACTGTATGTTGAACCGATAAAGCAAAAAATTGATTACGCAATTGAAAGTGATTTGGAGTTTTCGCCGACGGTGACGACCGGTGATGCAGAAACGAGGAGTTATGAAACGAGGGAATTCACCGGTTGGGGTGGGATTCTAGGAAAACCTCAAGATTTTGATCATATCAATATAGCAAAGATAAAGTGGACACAGGCAGGTTTTCCAATTACTGAGGTTAATGTTACGCTTAGAGACACATCTTATACTGGAACAATTCTAGCGGATAAAAAAGTGCCGTTTTCGGGAGCCATAAATGAAGTAAATGATCTTTTAATCGATTTTCCCTTAATAACAAATGCTGATAAAAAAAATATTTGGTATGAAGTAAGGACGAACGGAAGGTTATCGCGAGCAAATGCTTTAACAGTAATAGGAGCGAAATATTCCACTGCAACTTCAATAGCTACAAGATTTTCGACTTCATCCGGAGATGTTGCTGATGGTATTGGTTATTTTGTA
>JAITLW010000142.1 GCA_031277715.1 Sphingobacterium sp.
ACAATTGTATTGGAAGATGTTGAGGAAATTGCGGGGCATGGATTGAAAGCCACAGTAAAAGGGAAAGAACTTCTCGTTGGGAATTTCAGATTGATGGATAAATTTGGTATCTCTTATGACGTAGACCCGGGAGCTATTGTATTTACAGTAATAGCGATTGCTTATGGCGGGCAGTTTGCAGGCTACATTACAATTGCTGATCGGATCAAGGAAGATGCACTTGAGACGGTTAGGCGCTTACACAGTAGTGGCGTAAAGGCTACTATGTTGAGTGGAGATAAGGACTCGGTGGTACAATATGTAGCCAAAGAATTGGGCATTGATCGTGCATTTGGAGACCTGTTGCCCGAAGACAAAGTAAAGCGGGTGGAGGAAATCAAGCGAATGGGGGAATCTGTCGCCTTTGTGGGGGACGGAGTTAATGATGCGCCTGTAGTTGCATTGAGTGATGTAGGTATTGCGATGGGGGGATTAGGGAGTGACGCGACTATCGAGACTGCAGATGTCGTGATACAGGACGATAAACCGAGCAAGATTCCGATGGCGATACGTATAGGGAAGAAGACAAAGAAAATTGTATGGCAAAATATCACCCTTGCTTTTGTAGTGAAGGGGATTGTTCTGATATTGGGAGCCGGAGGCTTGGCTACCATGTGGGAGGCGGTCTTTGCAGATGTTGGCGTCGCTTTGATTGCTATTTTGAATGCGGTTCGGATTCAACGGTCCAAGTTTGATTAATGGTATTTTGAAGTCATTGAAGTTGCGATAGTATGAACTGTGTACGCTCAGGAACTGTTAGCTTAGGGACTTCAATTAGTGTATAGTCCAGGTTACTATATACCTGCCTCATCGCTTCATACGTATCTGTAGCTTCGGCATAGGATTGTTTACGTTCGGCATCATTAACGTATATCTCTTTCCAGGGAGGGGTGATGAATACCTTTTTGAAATAAGGAAGGTTAAGACAGGCCTCTTCCAGTTGTGGAGGGAATGCGATACCAGAGAGCAAGAGGTAGCCCATAATATCGGGTATACCCCTGTCGTAAAACGTAAAATCGCCAGTTTGCCGACTTGTTGCATTTTTATAGTCTATTGTAGCTTGTCGAAGCATCTCCATGGCGAAACCAAATGGATCAACCCAAGGCAATTTGCTTCCTCCGTTACTCATTTGTTCAATTATAATCATACGTCCGACTTCAGGAATACAATGGTAATCTAAAGACGTCATATGAGCAATAATGGAGGATTTGCCCATTCCTGGCCCTCCAGTAATCACAATATGTTGTGTTTGCTGTGCGGTATACATCATGATAATAAATTAAGTAAATAAACTCAATAAAAGATTAGCTCTGTCTGGAGAACTGAAAGGAAAAGAGCAGAAGGGGAAGAGATAGGCAATATAAGGGTTATTGTTTTGAGTTGCTAAAAATAGTTGTGCCCATGCTGGCAGCGACGACACAGCATATTGATATCCATTGCATAAAGGTTAGCGTCTCCTGAAGAAAAAGTAACCCGGAAAATGCTGCAAAGGCCGGTTGTAGACTTGTCAGGATGCTGAAAGTCTTGGCTGGTAATCGTTTCAAAGCTACAAAGTCTAAAGAGAACGGAAGTGCGCTGGAAAAAATAGCAACACCCAGACCTTTAAGTAATAAGAGTGGTGTAACCTCAAAGATGGCTCCGTCCCATATCGAAAAAGGAATGATTAATAAGGTGGCGAATAGCATTCCTGTTGTTACCGCGTCTTTGCCTTCCATTACTTTGGATACCTTACCCCCCATGACGATATACATTGCCCAGAATATGCCTGCTAATAGTGCAAGGCCTAGACCAATAAGGTCTATATCATTATTTGTCCAAGGGACGATGAGCAATATACCGGTACAAGCTAGTAAAGCCCATACGACATCCAGTAGCTTGCGGGAGAGTACCAGCGCTAGGAATAGCGGGCCTACAAATTCTACGGTAACTGCCAGACCCAATGGAATACGCTGTATCGCCAGGTAAAAAATCAGATTCATAGCGGCGATGCCTATGCCATATAGTGCGGCATACAGCCATTGCTGTTTTGTAAACCTAGAGAATTTAGGTCTATTGATTAAAGTCAGAAGTATTGCTGAAAGACCAATCCGTAAGGTACTCGTACCTACAGCGCCTATAGCAGGGAATAATTGTTTTGCAATAGAGGCTCCTCCTTGTACGCAGGCCATAGATAGGAGTGCGGCAGGAACAGCTACTTTTGTGTTTTTAGTTGACATCGTTGTTTTATTCTAAAAGTAAACTTCATTATAGATGAAAGCACTGTATACGAAGGCATACAGTTATTAATAGTTATACGAACTTGAATGATTATAATCTACAGGGATCCATCTTGATTTGTTTACTTTGGTGATAAATCTACAAAATCTTACTGATACCGTATGTGCAGGATTTAAATATTTATGTGCAGTATATAAGAGAATTCAAATAAATTTTAAAAAAAGTTACAGATATGCGTTATTTTTGACACACTAAAAGACGTCATGTATGAAAAGAAAACCCTTATTGGTGGTTGTAAGCCTTATCCTTTTATTTATTGTTGCCATTCTCCATTTCGTAGTTGGCTGGCACCATATACCCCATCATTTTCAGAGTTTGACTTCTAGTTTGTTCCGTACTGAATCGGGAGAAGCCGCAAGTATTGACGAACCGATGCATGCGCAGTTGGCCGATACAGCATCGGTTTCAATGTCTGTACTCGAACCTTTTGATACCCTGTACTGGGGAGAGCAGATTCGAAAAGGAGAGTTTATCCCGGATAATGTCAAAGAAGATTATGCTTACTTCAAAAAGGTTGACTTTAGCCATCTTGGTAAGACAGATAATAAGCCGACAGACTTGGAGGCCCAACAGGCCATCGTACATCGCTATAAGCAAGAGATGGTAGCGTTATTGAGGAACAATGATGCACATATCCGTATAGGAACAGCCTTTGATGCGAAGTTACAACCTGTCGATGATAATGATCCCGAAATCGCTCGCGTCACCGCTATGGTGTGTGCTTTTGATAGTAAAGGCAATAATTTAGGTAACATTCAAGAACCATTATACATCGTATACGATTTCGTTAGGTTTCAATCGAATCCGAACACCTGGTATATAACCGATTTTTCGCAAACTATTCCTTATGACTACACACTTTTTAAAGGACGGTTTTAGTAAGAGCATCTTCATTGCCTTATTTTTATTTGTCTTTTTGGGCGCCTGCCGACCGGATAAAGAGGAGCACATGGCCGAGAAGCTGTTTGTCACAACAAACAGTGGTAGTCTCTATTGTTTTGATTTAGGGAACGATTCGCTATGTTGGGAACAATTGCAACAAGATCCAGAAATAGACGAGCTTACTTACATGGCGATTTATAAGGACGAGCTGGTTAAGGACTATCTCGACGGAACAATTACTTCTTAC
>JAITLW010000167.1 GCA_031277715.1 Sphingobacterium sp.
TAATATACTGGATGAAAAAAAAAAAAAAAAAACATTTCGATACACTAAAACAAAGAAAATATTCGGTTAAAAAAAGAAGCCTCGTTAGTAAAACTAACGAGGCTTCTTTAAAAACAATAGTTTATTCAGAGTACAGATAGCGTATCTCGTCTCTCAGATTATAATTTGAAGCCATCACCTCACCGTATGCACCTGCAGTCCGTATTGCGATCAGATCACCACGTTTACTCACTGGAAGCAATACTTCCTTACCAAAGCTATCCGAGCTTTCGCAGATTGGTCCCACTACATCATAATTAAGTTGCTCTTCAGTAGAACTTTCCCCTACACGCTCTATCTTATGGTACGCTTGATACAATGCTGGACGCATCAGCTCGGTCATTCCCGCATCAAGAATCAAAAAGTTTTTCTTTGCTCCGCTTTTTGTGTACAATACCTTACTTACCAAAGTACCACACTGCGCCACTAAAGCACGTCCTAACTCAAAGTGCACCTCTTGTTGGGCATTACGTTCCAAAAACTTATCAAATACATCAAAATAAGCCTCAAAGTCTGCAATTGGATTACCGTCTGGATTATTATAATCCACGCCTAACCCCCCACCAACATTAATTATCCGGATATAGGTTCCACGTTCTTCAAACCAACGCTTCCATTCATTAACCTTCACACAGAGACTTTTGAAGACATTGAGATCCGTAATCTGAGAGCCCACATGAAAATGTAGCCCCACAAGGTCGATGTGTTCACAGGTCTTGATTACCGCCGCAGCCTTCTCTAATTCGGAATTCGGAACACCAAACTTATTTTCATCAAGTCCGGTAGTGATATAATGGTGAGTATTAGCGTCTACATTGGGATTAATCCGCAACGAAACATTAGCCCGTTCGCCATGTTGTCCAGCCAACTCATTGATCACCTCCAATTCCTGAATAGACTCCACATTGAAAGCAAAGATCCGATGTTTTAGCGCCGTCACAATCTCCTTATCAGACTTACCAACACCAGCGAATGTAATTTTATCAGCAGCAAATCCTGTATCAATTGATCTTTGCACTTCATTACCACTCACACAATCTGCACCAAATCCCATAGCCTGGATCACAGCGAGCACCCTACTATTAAAATTCGCTTTCAGTGCATAATGTACATGAAAGCCACGTTTGTCAGCAGCTACTTTCGCTTCATGTAGCGTCTGCTTCAACAGCTTTAAATCGTAATAATAAAATGGTGTCTCCTGCCCTGCGAAAAGATTTAATAATTCATTATTTCCAAACATGCCTTCTATTCTATTCTAAATATTTAAAACAACCTATTATGTAAAGAGCGTAATGCTTCGATCTTATGTTTCGAATCCAACAGTATAGATACGTTGTAATCCGATCCCCCATAAGATATCATACGGACCGGCAAATGTTTGACCGCATCCAATACACGCGCTGCATAGCCGTGTGTATTAGCTCCAAAATCTCCAACGACACAAACAATAGTCTGCCCCTCATCAACCCCCACCTTACCAAAAATCTCGACTTCCTTAATAATCTCCAAAAGATTGCTCGTATCATCAATTGTCAACGAAACGGCTACCTCCGACGTAGTGATCATATCGATTGGTGTCTTGTAACGCTCAAATATCTCAAATACTTTGCGTAAAAAACCATAAGCCAACAACATTCTTGAAGAATGTATATGTATCGCTGTAATACTGTCTTTCGCGGCGATCGCACGAATGACTCCTTTTTCAGAACCGCCTTTGGATATCAATGTTCCATGTGCAGTAGGATCCATCGTATTTAGCAAGCGAACCGGCACATTATAACGCTGTGCAGGAAATACGCTCTGTGGGTGCAATATTTTAGCTCCAAAGTACGCTAATTCAGCTGCTTCATCAAAACAAAGGTGCGCAATAGGCGATGTGTTCTTTACAATGCGTGGATCATTATTGTGCATCCCATCAATATCAGTCCAGATCTGAATCTCTTCAGCCTGTACCGCCGCACCGATTAAGGATGCTGTATAATCAGAGCCGCCCCTACGTAAGTTATCCACCTCACCGAATGAATTTCGACAGATGAATCCCTGAGTAATAAATAATTTATTCGCTGGATGTGCATCCAATAATGGGGTTATCTTTTGCGTAATATAATCTACAACAGGCTCATTATCCTCATCAATTTTCATAAAATCCAGTGCTGGAAGCAACACCGAAGGAACACCAATCTCTTCTAGGTGGAAATGCCAAAGTGCCGTAGACATTAACTCACCTTGCGCCAAAATCACTTTTTCTTCTGTCGGTGTAAACACTTCATTATTCGCAAAAGACGCTATCACATGAAAATGATGGTCAATAAGCTGCTTCCCCTTCTTAAGCCCTTCTTCGGTGGTAAAGAGCACCTTAATAAGTTCTTCATACTTATTTTTATGCGCTTCGATTAGTTGTTTAGCAGACTGCTTATCTCTATTAAGAAAAGCTTGTCCGATTTCTACTAAAGCATTAGTTGTACCTGACACAGCAGATAACACCACAATTTGACGCTCGTTAGGGTCAACGATTTCCAACAACCCTTTGATACGAGCTGCACTTCCTACGGAAGTACCACCGAATTTTAGAATTTTCATGAAGTAATTACACTTTTAACTTTATATTATATTTCAAAAGGCTCAATCTACAGAACCTCGCATCTTTAAAAAAACAGTAACAACCTGTTTTAGAGCGTGAATATACCCAATTACGCGGAATATTATGCGAATTTTTCATTCTTAATATTGAAAAAATGAAAATATCATAATTACAACCCAAATTGTACTCTTGCCCTTTTGTACTATATCATCCAAAAAAAATGCGGCACAAATACCTTTTAGGTGTGTGCCGCATAAAATCTATTTTTGCGGAAGATTTACTTCTTCAGACTTTCGATCAATAATAACGCGAGCTCCTCGCCTATACGCTCCTGAGCCTCATTCGTCGCTGCACCGATATGTGGAGTCAGTGACACTTTAGGATGTGTCAACAATGCTCCACGTGGAGTCGGCTCGTTTTCAAAAACATCTAATCCAGCAAATGCAACTTTACCTGAATTCAGGGCCTCTACGAGTTCCAATTCGTCAATAACACCTCCACGGGATGCATTAACCAACCCTACCCCGTCTTTTAGCAAAGCAAACTCTTCTTTACCAATCACCGGTTTATCCAAAAATGGGACGTGCAACGAAATAAAATCAGACACTTTAAACAGTTCATCCAATTCAACCTGACGTACGGTCAAATCCACCTCTACTCCTCCAGACAGGCTCAATTTCAAAGACACAGGCCCTTGGAATAAGTCATAGTAAACCACATCCATACCCAATCCCAACGCAATCTGCGCAGTTGCCCGGCCAATACGGCCAAAACCAACTACGCCGAGAGTTTTACCTTTCAATTCTGTTCCCGCGGCGTAAGCTTTTTTCAAACCTCCGAAATTGGTAGCTCCTTCAATGGGCATCTTCCGATTCGAGTCAAACAGAAAACGAACTCCGTTCAGTAGATGGGCAAAAACCAATTCCGCTACAGAGTGTGATGAAGCTGCAGGCGTATTTACCACTGTAATTCCCTTCGAGCGCGCGTACTCGACATCAATATTATCCATCCCAACTCCCCCTCTACCGATTACTTTGATGTTCGGACAAGCGTCAAGGAGTTCCTGTCTCAATTTGGTGGCACTACGTACCGTAACCGCATCATAGCCGTTAAGCTTATTAATCAACTCCTCTTGAGGGATATGTTCCGTATCAACTACAAATCCCGCATCTTCTAATATCTTCTTGCCGATGGGATCTATCCCATCATTTGCCAAAATCTTCATTATTTATTCTTTTTGTGATCTTACTATCGAGTTAACCTTTGATCTTATTAGGATGTTCAGCCGTTCACCTCTTAACCTTCTACCCCTCCAACCTTTTAACCAGGCAAATCGATAACGTTGTCACTACCCACTATTTATGTTTATCCTCAAATTCACGCATCGCATCGACCAACGCATTGATCGAAGTTATGCTCAATGCATTATAGATAGAAGCTCTGAATCCGCCCACCGAACGGTGTCCTTTTATACCTATCAAATCCCGTTCTTTAGCTAAGGCTAAAAACTCGGCCTCCAACTCTGGAGAATCCATTACGAAAGTTACGTTCATGCGCGAGCGGTCTTCTAGCTCTGCAGTTCCTTTGAAGAATGGGTTTCTATCGATCTCATCATACAGCGTACGCGCCTTGATGATATTTTCCTGCTCGATAACTGCTACGCCACCTTTCGCTTTCAACCAACGAAGATTAAGCATAGCCACATAAATAGAAAATACGGCAGGTGTATTGTACATTGAACCCGCTTTAATATGAGGTTGATAATCAAAAATAGTAGGTATCGTACGTCCTGTCTTTCCTAAAATCTCGTCTTTTACGATAACCAATGTCAATCCTGCTGGTCCCATGTTCTTTTGAGCTCCGGCATAGATCAAATCAAAATCACGAATATCAATATCTCTACTGAAAATATCCGACGACATATCCACTGCGATAGGAACTGTCGTTGCAGGCACTTCAAAAACCTCCGTCCCGTAGATAGTATTGTTTGACGTGTAGTGAAAATAAGCGGCATCCGAAGGAATAGAATACCCTTTAGGGATATAATTATAGTTCTTATCGCTAGAGGATGCGACAATCTCTACAGAGCCTATATTCTTAGCTTCTTTCGCGGCCTTTGAAGCCCATACTCCCGTATCCAAATACGTTGCTTTTCCACCTTCAGGCAGTAAATTCAGTGGTAACATTGCAAATTGCTGACTTGCCCCACCTTGAAGAAATAAAATAGAGTAATTCAGTGGCACATTCAGCAATTCGCGTACTAAACGCTCCGCCTCTACAATTACTGCTTCAAATTCCTTTGACCGGTGAGAAATCTCTAAGATAGACAGCCCTGTATTATTAAAATCTAATACAGCATCAGAGGCCTCTTTAAAAACTTCCTGTGGCAGGATACAAGGACCAGCACCAAAATTATGTTTCATCTCGTTGTTTGTGTGTAATAAGTGAAATTATGAACAAATGTAACAAGTTTTTTTATATTAATAATAACACAAACAATTAATTATTATCAAATACTCAACCAATTAGGCTATTTAATAAAATATCTTTACAAAAAACACACAATAATGACAAAAAGGAGCATTATACATCTTTAAATCAGAAAAGAAAGACACTACTGCCCCTTCAAGTCCTATCGATAGGTCTGCATTACCGGGGCAACACCAAAAATCCGGAATCAAATCAGCGGTGACTGATATTCGCTATTTTATTCGCTTTAAAAGTGCTAAAGCCCTCTCATGCCCTATAATTTCAGAAAAAAAAATCGTATCTTCGCATGCGTAGTGCCTTATTCAATGGCACTTTATTAGTTTTACAGAAACCAGGTAAATATGGCTGAAGAAACAGAAAATGAAAATAATCTAGTTCCTGCTCATGACAGGGTAGTCAAAATCAACATCGAAGACCAGATGAAGTCCGCTTACATCGACTACTCGATGTCGGTAATCGTGTCAAGAGCGCTCCCAGATGCAAGAGATGGCTTTAAGCCCGTGCATAGACGTGTATTATATGGCATGGAAGAGCTTGGAGTAAACTCGGGCAAACCTTATAAAAAATCAGCTCGTATTGTTGGGGATGTCTTAGGTAAATATCACCCACATGGTGACTCTTCTGTTTACGAAGCAATGGTACGTATGGCTCAAAGTTGGTCCATGCGCTATCCCCTAGTAGATGGTCAAGGAAACTACGGTTCATTGGATGGTGACCCTCCTGCAGCAATGCGTTATACCGAGGCTCGGTTGCGCAAGATCGCAGAAGAAATGCTTTCTGATATCAAAAAAGACACCGTAGATTTTCAACTCAACTTTGATGACTCGTTAGAAGAGCCTTCTGTTCTTCCTACCCGGGTACCTAACCTACTTGTGAATGGTGCTTCTGGTATCGCTGTAGGTATGGCGACCAATATGGCTCCTCACAACTTGACCGAAGTAATCGGCGGTATCACGGCATATATTGATAACAGAGATATCGAGATTCCTGAATTGATGCAATACATCAAGGGACCAGATTTCCCTACCGGAGGTATCATTTATGGTTTCAATGGTGTTCGTGAAGCATTTGAAACAGGTAGAGGCCGTGTTGTTATGCGTGCTAAAGCCGAAATCGAAACGACAAAATCAGGTCGCGAAATCATTATCGTTACCGAAATCCCTTATTTGGTCAACAAAGCAGACATGATCAAACGTACGGTTGATCTTATCAATGACAAAAAAATTGAAGGTATTTCGGAGATTAGAGATGAGTCAACACGCGATGTACGTATTATCTATGAAATAAAACGTGATGCCAACGCCAATGTGGTGTTGAACAATCTATACAAACATACTTCTTTGCAATCCTCTTTTTCAGTCAATAACATCGCCCTTGTAAAAGGCCGTCCGATGTTGATGAATCTAAAAGACATGATTCATGAGTTTGTAGAACACCGTCATGATGTCGTTGTACGTCGTACCAAATTCGAATTAGCCGAAGCTGAAAAACGCGCCCATATACTAGAGGGCTACCTGATTGCGTTAGACCACTTGGATGAAGTCATCAAATTAATCCGTAGTTCAGATACTCCAGAGGATGCAAGAGTAGGATTGATGGAAAAATTTGGTCTATCTGACATACAGGCTCGCGCAATTCTAGATATGACGTTACGTCGTCTTACAGGACTAGAACGTGATAAAATCAAAGAAGAGTACGCAGAATTGATGAAGACAATCGAATACTTGAAAGAAGTACTTGCTGATGAGGGTCTTCGTATGAAAATCATCAAAGATGAACTCTTAGAAATCCAAGAAAAATACGGAGACGAGCGCAGATCTATCATTGTTCATTCGGCAGAAGACATGACGATGGAAGATTTTGTTGATGATGAAGAAATCGTAATCACGATATCACACAACAGTTATGTCAAACGTACCCCTTTAAGTGAATACAAACGCCAAGGACGTGGCGGTAAAGGAGCCATAGGTTCCAATACCCGTGATGAAGATTTTACAGAGCACATCATCACCGCTACCGCACACAACTATATGCTCCTATTTACCGAAACAGGCCGTTGTTTCTGGCTGAGGGCATTTGAGATTCCGGAAGGTAGTAGAACATCACGAGGTAGAGCTTTACAGAATATCATCAATATTCCAAAAGATGAAAAAATAAAAGCGTACATATTAGTCAAAAACCTTAAAGATCAGGAGTACCTAGAGAACAACTTCATTATTATGTGTACTAAGCAAGGTACTATTAAGAAGACATCTCTAGAGGCTTACTCACGTCCGCGTGCGAATGGAATCAACGCTATTAATATTAACGAAGGAGACCAACTTATCGAAGCATGTTTGACAAGCGGATCTAGCGAGATTGTAATGGCATTACGCTCAGGCCGTGCTATCCGATTCAACGAATCTACTGTTCGCCCGATGGGTCGTACAGCTACTGGTGTACGTGGAATTACACTAGACACCACTACAGACGAGGTTGTTGGCATGATTAGTGTGGACAATTCAGAGCTTAGCGTACTTGTTGTATCTGAGAAAGGTTATGGTAAGCGTACAGATATTGAAGACTACCGTATCACCAACCGTGGCGGTAAAGGAGTCAAAACAATCAACGTTACCGAGAAAACCGGAGAACTTGTCGCTATCAAAGGTGTTACGGACAATGACGATTTAATGATTATTAATAAGTCAGGTATCGTAATCCGTATCGGAGTAGACTCGCTTCGTGTTATGGGCCGTGCTACACAAGGAGTTCGCCTAATAACATTGAAAGAGACAGACGAAATAGCATCGATTACAAAAGTCGCAAGAGAAGAGGAGGAAGAAGAAGGAGAAGAGTCAGACGTAGATTCTGATGCGACTTCTGAAACTAAAGATGCTGAAGATTCAGCAACTGACGAAACAGAATAATTAAAACATGAAAACAATAATAGCTTCCCTATTATTAGTAAGTTTAAGCGCAACTGTTGTAGCCCAATCCAATCATAAGGAGGGCTCCAACAGTTTTGCCCGTTATACACAGACGGGTGATATCAAACAACTGGAAAGTGCAAAAAAATTCAGTGACGCCACTTTTGCTTCTAAGAAAGACTCCTTATCTTCAAAGAACAACATACTTCGTGCGCTAGTTTATAGCTCACTTGCCTATGCGGATTCTACCCGAAAAATAAAGACAGATCGAGATCCAATCGATATCGCGCTTTCGGCAATAGAAAAGTTAAAGCAAAAGGATAAGGGTGGCTTCGAAAGTGAAATTAATTATGTAAATCAGAATCTTACGGCAGCTTATATTTACAAAGCAAATAAAGCAATAGAAGCCAAGGATTTTGAGAAAGCCTATAATAGTTTTTTAAGAGTAGAACAGCTTGGCACTAAATCCGAGGACGTTTTAAACAACTTAGCCCTATTGGCGGCACAGGCAGGAAAAACAGATGATGCTATAAATTATTATAGTCAGATCATCAAAACTACCGATGCCGATGCGGGAAAATACTTGGCTCTCGCCACATTATACGAGACCAAGAAAGAGTCACAGCTCTATCTCAATACACTGCAGGCTGCAAGAAACAAATTTATGGACAACAAAAAGATTCTCTTTTTGTTGATTCAGAATTATGCAGATCATCAGCGTTATGCAGCTATCACACCAATCATTGATGAGGCCATTAAATACGAACCCGAAAATGTAGAATTGCTTTACTTGGCCGGATTTTCGAATGAAAATGGAGGAAACATCAGTTTGGCAAAGAAGTACTATACCAAAATTATAGAACTCGATGAAAATAACTACGACGCTAACCTTGCGATGGGACTTATTTTCTTGAATCAATTTTTGAAAGACAAAGACAATCTAGAAGCACAATACAGTGCACAAGATTATCTTTTAAAAGCCAATGGTATACAGCCCTATGCTATTAATGCACTAAAAGGACTGGCGATGTACTATGAGGCGGCTGACGATGACGACCAATTGGACAGGGTCAATGTATTACTGAATCAGCTCTCCAACAATTAAAAATAGTATAATTTAGAATTAGATATGGATTTAAAAAAAGCAATAATTTTATCAGCGATGGTCACAGCAGGTACTACTGTATTTGCACAATCGAGCAACCTGAAGAAAGCCGCTTCCAACATTCAAAAATATGAAGAGTTGAGAAGCAGTGGCTCTGCCCAATTAGGAACACCATTCCTAAAAACAGCGAAAGAAGCCATTGATGCTGCTTCTGTGCATGAAAAGACCAAAGACTTAGCCGAGACGTGGACATACTATTCATTAGTTTACGCAAGTTTGGCGGTAGACGAAAAAAGTGAAGAAAACGCGACTAAAGCTGCTGAAGGGATAGTCAAGGCTAAAGAGCTGGACAAAGACAATAAAAATGCTTCAAACATTGGAGTAGCAGAACAAAACCTATACTCTTTCAATTTCAACCACGGTGTTGGTTTTTGGGACAAAAAGGAATACCAAGCTGCTTACGATTCGTTTAGCAAAGCATTAAGCTATATGCCTGGCGACACTACCCTAACCTACTACGCAGGATTAGCCGCTATACAGAACAACGACTACAAAAACGGTATTGATAAGTATAAGCAACTAATCGATAAAAAAGACTACTCACAGCACAAAGCAGTGATGGTAGACTTGCCGAAGCTTTATTTGTCACTCAAAGACACGACAAGCGCCTTAGAGTATGCTGCGTTGGCAGCAAAAGCCTATCCGAATGAAAACGATGCTGTTGTACAGAATATTGAATTAAATCTTATCGTAGGTAACGAGGCTAAGATTATTAGCGAGATTGAAAACCAGATCTCCAAGGACGGAAACAACAAAAATCTGTACTACTATCTAGGTATTGCACATAGCGCTAATAATGACACAGATAAAGCATATGCAGCTTACACAAAAGCAGTACAGATCGACCCTAACTACAATGATGCAAATCTAAATGCAGGTGTTGTATTGATGAATGGTATTCGCGAAAAGCTCCAAAAAGTCAACGAAGACAAGAGCCTTTCCAACAATCAGTTCACTGCCAAAATCAATGAGTTGAAAGAACAAATCAAACCTGCTGAAGCTCACTTTTTAAAAGTTGTTGAAAACGACCCTAAAAATGAAAGTGCTTTAAAAGGATTAAAAGGTCTTTATGACTTCCTTCAACAAGAAGATAAAGGAAAAGCTATTCAAGCAAAAATTGATGCGCTGTAGATCCGCAGATCTACAACTATAAAATAGAAGAAGGAGGTATATACCTCCTTCTTCTATTTTATAACCTTTTCATCTCCAATCAGCTTCTTATAGGAAAACAACCAATCGTAGATCCCGTCCTGATGGAACAACCGTTCCACACTGCCATGAGTCCCTCCAGCAATCACTGTTAAAGTAACATCGGCATCACTGTCGCATTTTTTGATGGCATTAAACATTTTTTTTGACTCTGATAGAGGCACTGCCCGATCACGATTCCCATGCTGAATCCATAAGGGGACCTGTGTCAAATTGCAAGCATATCCAAGTGTGCCACCACCACAAATAGCCACTGCGGCCGCAATCCTATCCGGATATTTTCCCGCCAGATCCATCGTTCCATAACCTCCCATGCTCATTCCACACACGTATACCCTCGAACTATCTGCATTATAATTGGAAAGAACATAGTCTATCACCTCCATTACCTGATCAGGATTCCAACCGTTGGATGTCTGTGGTGCGACGATAATTCCCGGAATATCATGTCCCCTTTCCATAGCATACAAAACACCATAGCGTTTTACTCGTGTCAAATCCGTACCTGATAAACTCTTTCCATGCAGAAAAACCAAAATGGGTTGCTTTGCACCTGTCTCTTCATAGTTTTCCGGTAACCGTAACAAAAAATCATACGCTGTTTTATTCTTTATCGGTGTTATATCCTTCGCAAAAATCTGGATCATGGGACAGATAAACAATAACATTATAAAAAGGCTCTTTTTCATATGTATATAATTTGATTTTCAGTTGTTATATCCAAACTATGTTCATCCGTATTTGTGTAGTTTCTGCGGCATGGATATTTCATAAATTACGTTGTCGTTTAGTAAGAGCGCAAAGCTATAAAACCAGCATGATGTTTCAAAACATCATTTCCGAATCTTTACGTATTAGCTATACAACAAGACGACAAGTAATAATATAAGCCTGTTTTACATGACTTTATTATGACAATTAGAAACAAATCACTATATTGCCTATAGCAAAATACAGATAACCATGATAAATCGTTCAAAAATTCTTATTCTATCCGGTATTATGACCGTAGTATTTGCCATCAGTGCTTTTACGGATGCTCCCTTAAAAGTTCAGTCTGATGGACCAAAAAACCTAAAAGTACTTCCTAAAAACATCTCACATGAAGACTTAGAAACGGTCATGAAGGGCTTTAACACTGCCTTAGGAGTAAAATGCAACTATTGCCATGCGGCAAAACCCAATGGAGAGAAAGGTTTAGATTTCGCGAGCGATTCAAACCCACATAAAAACATTGCTCGGGAAATGATGAAGATGACAAAAAAAATAAACACTAAATATTTCAAGCATGAACACGAAGGTGTTATTCAAAACATTACGTGCGAAACATGCCATAATGGGAACAAAGAACCTAAGACCGTAGCGATACAACCTTAAAGTTTTACATTTATTAACTACTATTTCGGATATAAATCTGTATTTTTCCTCTATAAAAAGAGGTCCTGTCTCTAGGGGACATTAAAAAATTAAATACAGGTTTATATCCATGACAATACTCCACACCGCTGACTGGCATTTAGGAAAACGTCTTGATTTTGTTTCAAGACTGGAAGAACAAAAGGAGGTTTTAGATGAAATATGCCAAATTACGGAACAACAAGAAGTAGACCTAGTGATTGTCGCTGGCGATCTTTTTGACACATTCAACCCTTCCGTAGAAGCCACAGAACTTTTATACAATACCCTAAAACGACTTACAGCAAACGGGAAACGCCCAGTGATTGCAATCGCTGGCAATCACGACTCGCCAGACCGTATAGACTCCGCCGACCCATTGGCCAAAGCCTGCGGTATTATCTTTATCGGTTATCCGAATGCATTGATTAGTCCATTTGCCAGTGAAGATCATTTTCGAATCACTAAAACAGATCATGGATTCCTGGAGATCCAGCTCAAACATATCCCCTATCCCGTACGCTTGCTTACGACGCCCTATGCCAATGAGATACGGCTCAAGCAATTTCTAGGGATTGAAGACAAATCTAATCAACTCAACCAGTGGCTCAGCGCACATTGGAAAACATTGGCAGATCAATACTGTGACCACAAAGGGGTCAATATACTAACAGCGCACTTGTATATGATGGAACGCGGGGGCGAATTATTAGAGGAACCCGAGGGTGAGAAGCCAATTAAAATAGGTAATGCCGATATCACCTATACCGATGGTATACCAGATACGATCCAATACACCGCGCTAGGACACCTACACCGTTACCAACGCATACCGGGGCACCATGCACCTGTCATATATTCTAGCGCTCCTCTCTCCTATTCTTTTGCCGAAGCCGGTCAAACGAAAAAAGTAGTGCTTATAGACATTGAACCCGAGCAACGGGTGCAGTTGACCCCAATCAGTCTAACAAAAGGGCGAAAGCTTCATCGAAAAAAATTCAATTCTGTAGACGAAGCGGTAAGCTGGCTTGTTACAAATCCGAATACACTCATCGAATTGACCATGGTCACCGACGCTTACCTATCGTCTCAAGAACTAAAACGACTGCACGAAGCACACGATGGAATAATCCATGTCATACCTGTTTTGACAGGTATTCATGAGACTACAGATAGCAGTAATCCCGTCCGCTTGGACCAAGATATACATTCCCTATTTGCCGACTATTTTAAAAGCAAATACGGTCAGGCCCCCAATGAAGAAATCAACACTTTATTCAAAGAAGTGCTCACACAAAATAAAGATATAGAAGGATAAATTACTATGCTGCCAATATATTTAAGTTTAGAAGGTCTTTATTCCTACCAAAAAAAGCAAGAAGTCGACTTCACACAGCTCACTGAAGGTGGATTATTTGGAATCTTTGGAGCAGTCGGTTCTGGAAAATCTTCTATTTTAGAAGCCATCAGCTTTGCCCTATACGGCGAAACAGAACGGCTCAATAAACAGGAAAAAAGAGCATACAACATGCTCAATTTAAAATCAGATACAGCGATCATCGACTTTCACTTCCTCAATTTTGAAGGGCGAAAGTTTCGCTTTGTAGCGCAATGGCGCCGCAAAAAGAAATTTGAAGAGACAACTAGTATCGAGCGATATGCCTACGAGTGGAAAGACAGCAACTGGCTTCCCTTGGAATCTGCAGATGGCGCCAAAGTTACCAATCTGTCCTATCCAAATTTTAGACGTACGATCATCATCCCACAAGGGCAGTTCATGGAATTTCTCGAACTCAAAGGCAAAGAGCGATCGGATATGATGAAAGAAATATTCTTTCTGAACCAATACGATCTCGGGCCTAAGGTCAGCCTACTCCAGAGCGACAACAACAAAAAGATAGAACATATTAAAGGTGCACTTACGGGCTATGATGAAGTTTCCGAAGAAATCATTGTAGAACAGGAACGTACACTAATAGAATCAAAGAGAAACTTGGCAAACGTTAAGTTAGAATTTGAGAAAATAGCACAACAGCTTCATGCACTACGATTAGAAAAAGAAAACAAGAACGATCTTGACCAAAAAGAACAACAGCTAGCGGAGCTGGAATTACAGCACCCGCAGATTCAGCGTTACGAGAAAGAACTGCAACAGTTCGAATCCGTAACCCAAAACTTTAGAGAGCCTATCAATAACCTCCACGACATCACTTCCCGGAAGGAGCAACTGTTGATCAAAATAGAAAAGCTCAAAGACAACAAACAATTACTAAATACCCAAATAGCGGAGACGGCATCGCAGCTTGAAAGCATAAAGGAGGATTACGAAGCCTTGGCTACCTCCCGAAAAAAAACAGATGATTACAGGCTGTTGATTACAAATACCGATCTGCAACAACAAAAAATTGAGTTACAAAGCCGTGTCGACCGTGGCACTCCTTATATAGAACAGACCCGACAGAAAGAGAAAGAGCTTTCAGTACAACTCAGAAAAGAAGAAGAACAACTCGACACCGCGAAAAACTCGCGAATCCAAACACAAGAGTTGATGGCTGTCGAAAATTGGTATCAAAAGCAAGAACAGCTACAAAAAGACTCCTTAGACGTCCACACTAAAATCGCTAAGTTGACTCAGGATCTTACAAGCTATAGAGGACAGCTCGAAGAAATCAATCTTTCAGAGACGAACTGGCAAGAAATACTCAAGGAAAAGATAGATAAAGTTGCTGCGGCGAGTAATCTTTTAAAAGAAAGAGAAAATGCACTGCTTGTCAAACAAGAGCTTTCTCAATATGTATTAAAACTACATGATGGATCTCCCTGCCCCTTATGTGGGTCTTTAGAGCACCCGGCCCCTATGCATGAAGAAGACTGGGTACTCGAAGTAAAGGTACTCGACAACGAGCGAGACAAATTAACACAACTAGATCAGGAACTTAGAGAGCAATACGCTAAGGTATCGGCAATAACCGTTCTTATCACAGACAAGTTGAACGACACTAAAGGCTTACAACAACAGGAAAAAGAAATTAACGATTTAATTTCGCTGCACGACAGTACCTTTACCTGGAACAATTTCGAAAAAGGGAATCGCGACAGCTTTGAAACACAAAAAAAACAGGTACAACAGTTAGAAGTCAAAATCCTTGAACAGGAAAATTCCATCAAAGACATTCGAAAACAAATCCAGGAAACACAAGAAAATCTGGCTAAATATGAAAAATCTTTGGATGATTTCAAAAATCAGGTAAAGATTGTCGACGCCAAGATAAGCCACAATATACAACAGCTGAAAACAACTGCAAATCATGCATCGTACGAAAAAGCGGATAAAGCTATACTCGTTAAAGCGCTGGCTGAGTTAGAACGTAAAATTGAAACCGTCGAAAAACAATATATAGAATGGAATGAAATTCTAAACCAAAGGCGAACTCAATTTGCAGAGGTTGCAGGTCAGTATACCGAAGCCCACGAACAGTACATAACACTCACAGCCCAATTGCAAGCGTTACAGGGGACAATAAATAGCCTGTTAAAAGAATTCCAATTTGAAGATATCACCATTGTTAAATCTATTCTAGAAAAAAGCTTTGACATCCTAAAGACACGCGAAAAGATACAACAATTCTATGTGCAGTATAACACGCTACAAACACGGATAGCCGAACTAAGGGAACTGATGAAAAACAGTACATTTTCACAGGAAGCATTTGAAGAAATCGAAAAAATCCATGAACTAAAGAAAGAAGAACTTGAGTTAGAGCTGACGTTAAGCGGTACCCTAGAAAAAGAACTAGCCCGTCTTACCATAGAGTTGGGCAAGAAAAAAACACTCCTTTCCACCTACGAACAGCTCAATAGTCGTAAAGAAAACCTCAGAACCCTCGACAATATGTTCAAGGGCAATGGATTTATAAACTATGTTTCGAGCATACATCTAGCCCGTCTTTGTGAGATTGCAAACCAACGTTTCCATAGATTGACCAAAAATCAGCTCAGCCTATGCCTCAATGAGAGTAACGAATTTGAAGTCATCGACTTTCTTCATGAGGGACATCAACGATCTGTCAAAACACTTTCAGGTGGTCAAAGTTTTCAGGCCTCCCTTTGCTTGGCTCTAGCATTGGCCGAAAATATCCAGTCCCTCAACAAAGCTGACCGAAACTTTTTCTTTATTGATGAAGGCTTTGGCACACAGGATGCCGAGAGTATTAATACCGTCTTTGATACCTTACAGTATCTGCATCATGAAAACAGAGTTGTAGGAATAATATCCCATGTCGACGAGTTGAAAGAACGGATGCCGCGATCGGTATCTGTCACAAAAGACCTCGAAAAAGGGAGCCAGATCACCCATAACTAGCTTATAGAAAAAGCTCCTATTTTATGGGAGCTTTTTCTATTTCTTCTAAAGTTTTATAAAGTTCGAGATACTTCGCTATAGCCTGTCTCTTGCGATCATCTAGATTAAAATCCAGACTCCTCGTGAGATAGAACTCATAGTCAAAATTTGGATAGCGTGGCAATCCCGCTATAACATCTTTTGGACGGGCTACTCCCTCTGCCAACGCTTGGTTGAATCGATCCACAAATTCTACAGGCAACTCTTTATTCGCAACCCATACCGCGTATGCAAAAGGCAATCCCGTCAGTTCCTTCCAAAAATGGCCTAAATCATAAACATAGGGTACGGATTCTTTCTTTCCAAAAGTACGGTCCCCGATCAGAACATAAGCGTCAGCATCGCCTTCCCAAACAATATCGACTTCGTTTCTCCAATAATATTTCAAAAGAATACGAGCTAATCCATTCGATGTTCGCGACTGTAGGTCCAAGCGAAGCGACTTGATTTGTGCTATAGGTTTGTCCGAGAAAATAAAAACAGAATCCACGGCTCCATCCGAACCGATACAATAATCCGTAATAATCACCGGATCAGTTACCTTCAACAATGCCGCCACGGGTATAATCCCCAGGTCTGCTTCATTCGTAATCACCTTTCGTGCACATTCTGCGGGGTAATCTACACTCAACTCAATCATCTCCATTACAGACGAAGCCTTGACCCCCTGCAAAAATGGCAATGTATTGGTATAGCTAACAGCCGAAACCCTTACTTTACTCATTATAATAATCCTTTCAAATGTTCTGTATTGTAATAATCCGATATCGAAAATAGACCGTCTTCATAATCCACAACATACAACGCCGTATTCGTATGTGGAAAATCATCCATCTGACGAACTGGAACATTCGTAAGATGGCATAGCATGATACGTAATGCACGTCCATGCATACAGACTAGTACCTTTTTTTCGTCCGTTTTCGTCAACATATAGTCTATAGCCTGTCTTTGCCGAACGACAAGCTCATTAGGAGACTCTCCATTTTCAACCCGGACATCCAGTTCATCATTACGCCAAGCCTGCACCAGCTCTTCAAAACCTTTCATAATGGTTTCGTCCTGCTCCTGCCCCTCATATACCCCCCAGCTAATCTCGTCCAGTCCTTCCAGCTGCTCTACTGAAATGTTTTTAACACTAAATGGCTCGACAGTTTGATGTGTACGTAGCAACGTAGAAGTATAAATTTTATCAAAATCTACGTCCTTATAAGCATCATAGAATGCTTCGGCTTGTTGGAGACCGTTTGCATTCAACGGAGAATTCACTCCCCTCCCCTGCACAATACCTTTTAGATTAAGGTCAGTCTGTCCGTGTCTTATAAAATAGAAACTTTTCTTCAATATATTCGCTTAATTCACTACGGGTAAAGCGTAGTAACGTTTGGATTTATCCTCTTCAAAAACCACATCCTTGTAATCTGTCACGACATTATACAAGGTATCTCTTTCAATCGGGTGGCGTCCTACATTTCGAATCAGCTCCACCAATTGTTGTGTACTCATTGCTGGCGTCTGTTCCTCTGCCCCCGCCATACTATAAATCTTCGTTGTATCGTCTAGTGTCCCATCGATATCATTGACCCCATAGGCCAAAGACAGTTGGGCTGTATCCCGGGATATCATAGCCCAATAAGCCTTGATATGATCAAAGTTATCCAGATAGATACGCGCAATAGCATAGTTTCTCAAATCTTCGATTACCGAAACTTCCGGAATATCAGACATCTGATTGTCCTTATTTCTGAATTTCAAAGGTATAAAAGTTTGAAACCCTCCTGTTTTGTCCTGCAATTGGCGCAGGCGCTCCATATGATCTACCCTATGCCAATATTCTTCAATATGGCCATAGAGCATCGTCGCATTGGTATTCATTCCCAATGCATGTGCCTGTGTATGTATGTCCAGCCACTGCTCCGCCGTACATTTATCGTGTGCAATTTTCTCCCGTACCTCCGGATGGAAGATCTCCGCCCCACCTCCGGGCATCGAATCCAAGCCACATTCCTTCAGGTATTTCATTCCTTCGTAATGGCTTAACTTAGCTTTCTTAAAGATATAATAGTATTCTACGGGAGTTAATCCCTTGATATGTAGTTCAGGTCGATGGGCTTTACACTGCTTAAAAAAGTCAGCATAAAACTCCAAATTCTGTTTAGGTACTACGCCTCCTGTAATATGCACTTCAGTCACGGCTTCATTATCATAACGCCTAACGACATCCATCATACCCTCTACATCCATTTCCCAACCTTCGTCACGTTGTTTGATTAAGCGCGAGTAGGAACAAAACTTACAATCGTATACACATACGTTGGTAGGTTCAATATGAAAATTTCTGTTAAAATAGGTGCGGTTTCCGTGTTTACGCTCTCTGATATAGTTCGCTAGAACACCTAGGTAATTCAGTTCCCCTTTTTCGTAGAGCATTACTCCCTCTTCAAAAGTAATACGTTCTTGGGCTACAACCTTCTCTGCTATTCTTTTTAAGTCGGTATCTAATTCACTGTTGATTAAAAAATCAAGCTCTTTGTTCGCATCCATGTGTCTCTTCTTCTAATTCAAACTTACCTAAAATGCTGCGTATTCACCAATATCCCGCGCAAAATATCCGTATTACATTGCTTTTTTACATCCAATCAATAGTAGCTAAAAAGCGTTTAGGCATCTGCGAATTGTTGCATATCGATTAATCTGCGGTACAGTCCATTCTTAGTCAATAGTTCTGTATGTGATCCTACCTCTACAATTTTTCCACCTTCTAATACCACAATTTTATCAGCGCTTTGTATCGTGCTCAATCTATGGGCGATGACCACCGTCGTTCTATTCTCCATTAATTTATACAACGAGTCCTGTACTAATCTTTCGGACTCTGTATCCAATGCTGATGTCGCTTCATCCAGCAACATAATCGGCGGATTCTTCAGCACTGCCCGAGCGATACATATACGTTGCCGTTGACCTCCCGAAAGCTTAGCTCCCCGATCTCCGATATTAGTTTGGTAACCTTCGTCCGTATGCATGATAAATTCGTGTGCATTCGCTATACGTGCAGCTTTTTCAACTTCTTCCAACGTGGCCGACGGAATTCCAAAAGCAATATTATTAAAGATTGTATCATTAAATAGGACAGATTCCTGATTTACCGTTCCGATTAGTGCACGAAGTGAATCTTGATTCAAATCACGTACATCCTTACCGTCAAATGTAACAGCACCGGAGGTGACGTCCATAAAACGGGGGATTAAATCTACCAAAGTAGATTTACCTCCACCGGAGGGGCCTACCAAGGCTACTGTTTGTCCCTTTTCGATTACCAGATTCAGCGCTGTAAGCACATTACGCTCACCGTAACTAAAATCTACATTCTCAAACTTAATCGAGTTTTCAAAAGTCTTCACGACCTCTGCATTCTCTTTATCCTCTACCAAACATTTCTCATCGATCAGTTCCAATACACGCTCACCTGCGGCCAGCCCATTGTGAATTCCACTAAAAGAATCTGTCAACGCTTTAGCAGGTCGCATTACCTGAGAAAAAATACCGATATAAGTAATAAATGCCTCTGCCGATAAACTTCCCTGTCCGGACAACACCAAACTACCTCCATACAACAATATAATCGCCACCATCACCACTCCCAACAATTCCGAAACCGGTGAGCTCATTTGTTGGCGCGCGGCCATCTTACGCAAAATAGAAGCAAAATTTTCGTTTTCATTGTGGAAGCGATCTTTTACAAATCGCGTAGCATTAAACGACTTAATGATCTTTATACCAGACAGTGCTTCGTCCAGATACGTAATCATATTGGCAAAGGACTCCTGTCCTGCAAGCGCTTCCTTCTTCAGCCCCTTCACAATACGTGCAATCAAAAATCCGGAAACAGGAATGACAGCTATTGAAAAAAGTGTCAATTGTGGCGAGAGTAAAAATAAAGCAACAAGATAAGCAATCAGCTGAAGCGGTTCCTTAAATACCACCTGAAGCGTACCCGTCACCGAATACTGCACAGTCTGTACGTCTGAAGCGATCTTTGAAATAACATCTCCTTTTCTTTGGTTAGTAAAGAAGCCTAGATGAAGGTCCATTACGCTATCGAACACAGCCTTGCGCAATTTCAACAAGGTATGTATTCTAAAATTCTCCATGATCCGCTGACAAAAATAACGGAATAGGTTAGAGATAAACACCGAGATTACGATTACGATACAGATATACTTTAGTGCCTCGTAAGGGCCTAACTCTACATACAAGGTATTGGACAAGTATTTAAACCACTGTCCTATATCGTAAAAATTATCAGGCTTAGCCAAGACAGCAACAGCTTCTTCAGGCACATCTCCACTACCTTTAAATAATACAGATAATAGAGGCATCAACAATGCCAGATTTAATGTCCCAAATACAACCGTAATAATTGTACATAAAACATAGGGTATTGCAAATCTACTTATTGGCTTAGCAAAAGATAATAGTCTAAAGTATGTCTTCATCCAAAAAATTAAGAATAACAAAAATAGAAAAAAACCTCCATCAATCCTACTTTTGACTAATACTAGTATTTCGTCAGTACATCAATCATTTATCCTATGTACACTTATCAACAGGACTTAACAGCCTCTATTTTACACAATTTACAGCTATTACCTATTTTATAACCAAATAATTCAACAAAGCGATTTTGTTTTTATAAATTTAGCACCAAATTTAAAATAATGAATATTGAAGTTGCGAAAAGGCTACAACAAACGGAAGAGTATTACTTTTCTAAGAAGTTGAGAGAAATTGACGAGATGAATAAGGCCGGAGCACAGGTAATCAATCTAGGTATCGGAAGTCCTGACCTACCGCCGCATCCAGAAGTCATCCAAGTACTGACCGAGCAAGCTGCTCAGACCAACACACATGGTTATCAAAACTATAAAGGATCACCCGTGTTACGTCAAGCTATGGCCGATTGGTATTCGCGATATTATAACGTTATTTTAAATCCAGCTACTGAAATACTCCCCCTAATAGGTTCAAAAGAAGGTATTGTACACATCTGTATGACCTACCTACAGGAAGGAGATCAAGTACTTATTCCAAATCCAGGATATCCGGCCTATACTTCGGCTGTAAAGATTTCCGGAGCTACAGTTGTTCCCTACGATTTGACACAGGACAACAATTGGCTAGTCGATTTTGAAGCGATGGAAAAAACAGACCTTAGCAAGGTCAAAATGATGTGGATCAACTATCCGCACATGCCTACTGGAGCACGTGCCAACAGACATTTTTTTGAAGCTGCAATAGCATTTGGAAAGAAACACAATATACTGATCTGTCATGACAACCCTTACAGTTTCATATTAAACGATCATCCGGAGAGTATCATGGCTGTAGAAGGAGCCAAAGAAGTCGCTATTGAATTAAACTCTTTGAGTAAATCATCCAACATGGCTGGATGGCGTATCGGTATGTTGGTCGCCAACGAAGATCGGATCAATGAAATATTACGATTCAAAAGCAATATGGACTCAGGCATGTTTTTACCCCTTCAGCTCGCCGCCGCAAAAGCCCTAAGCCTAGATAGCTCCTGGTATACACAGTTGAATGGAGAATACCGCAAACGAAGAGAAAAAGTTTTTCATATCATGAACCTATTGGGTTGTAAATATGATCCAGATCAGGTGGGACTTTTCGTCTGGGCCCAAGTGCCTGAGCAATATACCGATGGTTATGCACTGAGCGACAAAGCACTGTACGATG
Source organism: Sphingobacterium sp. (assembly GCA_031277715.1). Lineage (GTDB taxonomy): Bacteria > Bacteroidota > Bacteroidia > Sphingobacteriales > Sphingobacteriaceae > Sphingobacterium. The sequence goes on from JAITLW010000167.1 coordinate 21,945, forward strand.
CGCAGGTCTTTATCACTCCGGGTGGCATTTTTGGAAATGCGGGCAACAACTATATCCGCATCAGCCTATGTGCCAAAGCCGAAGTTCTAGATGCAGCTTTAGACCGCATCGCATCAATGGTTAAATAAGGTATAACATCTAAATACTAAGTACTATAAAATGAATATAGCTATTGTCGGTATCGGATTGATTGGCGGGTCTACAGCTATCCGATTAAAAGAGACAAAATCTTTCGACAAAATAATTGGTGTAGACAAAAACGAATCCAACCAAAAAAAAGCAATACAACTCGGTCTTGTAGATGAGATCATGTCTTTGGAAGACGCTATACAGCATGCCAAGGTCATCATACTCACGACTCCCGTAGATGCAATCATGCAGTTAGCCCCTATAATATTAGATCAGGTAGACAAACAAGTTGTCATTGATATGGGGTCTACTAAAACAAATATCCTACAGCTCATCGCTGATCATCCTAAAAGAGGGCGATATATCGCGGCCCACCCGATGGCTGGAACCGAATATTCGGGGCCTGAAGCAGCGATTCCTAATCTATTCAAAGGCAAGAATATGGTCTATGTAGATGCCTTCCGTACCGACGAGGATGCCTTCGACCTGGCAGATGCCATCACGGAGCAATTGGAGATGAAGTCGCTTTTTATGAACGCAGATGAGCACGATATGCATACGGCTTACGTCTCCCATATTTCGCATCTTACGTCCTTTGCACTTGCACTTACAGTATTGGAAAAGGAAAAATCACAGGGACGTATTTTTGAACTTGCGGGGTCCGGTTTTGAGTCTACCGTACGTCTTGCCAAATCATCGCCCGATATGTGG
>JAITLW010000197.1 GCA_031277715.1 Sphingobacterium sp.
CAAACCGGAAGAAGGGGCCATCTTAGATTTTGTGGACACCTATTTAAATAATCATATCTGGAAGAATCAATTGGTGGATGCCCCCCTTTTATCTTCTTTTTTATATACGATTACGACCAATAGACTACTCACAGCACCCGATGGGACACCAACCTCTTTCTATATTCGTAGCCTCCTACTGGAGACCTTAGACCAAACTGTTGCTTTTGAACGCCTGTATGAAGACCATTTTGACGCTGTTGATCAGTTCTTAAATCATATTACATTTGATGCCCCACTATATCAGGGAGCAGTCTCTTTACTAGACGAAAAGTTTAAATTATTCAAAACCTGGAGATCAACGCTATAAATAAGTGTATCATGTCAAATACTATTTTACCCCCAATCACACAGAATGAAATCGACCAAGCAAAAGAAGATACTTGGGACTATTTATTCCTGTTTTTAGATAAGTATGATGAGATCATCTCGTCGTCGCCAAAAGATGAAGACGAAGTTCTCGATGAGTTTACGGATGAACAGCATATCCTAATGGAATTTAATGTGCTGTATGGACAGGTGACCAATGGAGGCTTTATCCAATTGATCCAAAATGGATATGGGCCATACCTATTTGACAATCCTTTTGCAGAAGGCATAAGGGCCTGGGGTGCATCTACAATAGCTGAAATCGTTGATCAGGCAAAGGTGATATATGATACCCACAGAGATGATCTCGAAAAAGAAAGATCACTTGAAGAGTTCTCTAAAATGTATATGGCCTATCCGGACTTTGAACCTCTTGAAGATAAATTTTATCAGATAATGGATGAAGAGCTGGAAACCATCAAGAATTTTGTCGCCAACAACATACACCTTTTTGCTTTCTTTTAAAGAGACGACCTATACAACACCAGACTGAGAATGCACTCCTTGCAGGAGATTATGCAACCGCAGCAAAAATATGGGTACAGGCCAATGGTTTGCCCGGAGATATCAATGTCCTGAAAAACATATATAGCCAGGTCAATATCCGGATTGAAGACGCCGCTCACCCCGATCTATTCGCTATATTGGGAATTATAGCGCTCGACTATAACGAAGTATTTGACACCGACAGGGAAAGCGCATTGAAGAGCTGTGTAGAATGGAGCAAACGCGGACTAGAAATAGACCCGAATAACTATTACTGCAACCGGCACGCCGGTTCGGCTCTATACTGGCTCGATGATTGGAATGCTGCCGCGGCATATTATAAAAAAGCCGCTGAACTAAGTCCTTCCCCTGTTTTGCAGATTCGACTGTTCCATATTCAAAATCGAAATCACAGTACTCCTGATTTCTCTACATTGCTGATAGACCTGGAAACAGAAATGGCTATGGAAGCTTACAATGCAGGTGTAGAAATCAATTATCTATTGGACCAATACCCAGCCATGCCAGTTCATGAAGCCGAACGACTGTCTGCATTAAAACAGCAGTGCTATGAACATGCCTATCGTCTGTTCCGTGGTGCAGTAGTTCAGAATAATGGCGACATCATCAACTTCGATCCCCATACCTTCGCGATGTGCTGCAACAATCTTGCACGGGAGCTAAGATTACAGGGAGAACAAGCAAGAGCCATTACTATCTGTACAGAAGGAATCGAACAGTCTTCCTTTCTGATTATCCTACAGAACAGAATGGGAGCCTATCTTGATGCTGAAGACCTAAAAAATGCGCTTCAGGATGGTGAACAATTAATTGAAAGATTTGGAGAAGAGATGGATATCATATCCTACTTAGCTACGATCGATACGATCTGTTATTGCCACATGGAGCTAAAAAGCTATACCGATGCACTACAGTGGATAAATCTAGGTTTAGAAACCTACTATGAACTAGAGGCTACGGACCCTATAACTCACCACAGTGAGGTAGTACGGTGCTTCACTAATTTTTTCATCCATAAGTCTAATGCGGAAAGCGCTTTGGGGGTACAACCCGAAGTAGCCGTAGCTTCGGAGGAAACCGACCGGCTACTGGAACAGATGCCTGATAATCCAAGTTTACTAATCAGCCGTGCCAATACATTTATCGACGAAGGGAATTACGCTAAGGCTTTGGAATGTTACCAATACGCGTTGCATTATGCGGCAGAGAAGGGGCAGGAACGCTCCGTTCAAGTAGCGCTCTATGATATGGGCTACCTATACATAGCTTATCTGAAGGATAACGAGGAGGCTTGTACTAACTTTGAACAAAGCATAGCCTCGGGTAATACGGACTTTTGGTGCTACTACTGGGCAACACACTGTACCTATCATCTCAGCGACAATGAGAAGACGCTATATTACGGTAATGGGGCATTAAAAGCACTACCGCAACAGGAGAATGTGACAGATGATATCATTGCGGAGATATATGAACATATGGGAACCGCTTTCCTGGACTTACAACGTTATGACGATGCTATAACGCATCTGCGGCAATCTTTAAGCTTTCAAGATATGCCGACTACGCGTGCTAACCTGAAAGTTGCGGAGGCTACAAAACAAAGCTCAAAAGGTTTTTTTCATAAATTATTCAACAAATAAAAAGTCATTCATAAGTTTTTGTACTTTGGTATGATTTTAGCGCGAAAGCTGAAACGAAAACTTTGTGTATGGAAATATTGTTGATTGTACTTGGCTTTGTAGTTGTCGTCTATTTAATAAATAGACAGAGAGAGGAGATCAAGGGGCTGAGAGAAGGGCTTTCTCATACTTTTGATCAACTGAGTACGTTGAAAAGTCTATTGGAGGGAATCAAAAACAATGTTCCTGTTGATACTCTTGGCAAAGAGGAATCAGCACCTGAAGAAGTATATCAGGTACAAGAAGTAATCACTCCCGCTCCTCTAGCGGAACCGGAAGATACTGTTCCGGTACCGCCACCTATTCCTGATATTCTTGTACAGGAAGTGCTGGAGGAATCATTCAGCGAGATCGCTCCAGTAGAAGAACACGAAGAAACCTTCTCTGCGCCACCAGTTGTTAAAGAGGAACAATTATCCTGGTTTGAAAAGTTCAGACAAAAGAATCCAGATATCGAGCGCTTTATCGGTGAAAATCTAATTAACAAGATTGGTATTATAATCCTCGTATTGGGTATCAGCTTCTTTGTCAAATATGCTATTGACAAAGAATGGATCAACGAACCGGCACGCGTTGGTATTGGTATCCTGGCCGGAGGTATACTTTTGGGAGTAGCACACCGCCTACGGGCCAAGTTCAAGGCTTTTAGTTCCGTACTGGTCGCTGGAGGTATCGCTGTGTTCTATTTTACCATAGGTATCGCTTTCCATGACTATCAGCTATTTAGCCAGACTACCGCCTTTATTATTATGGTGGCGATTACAGCCTTTAGTATTTTCGTATCGCTGGCCTACAATCGACAAGAGCTTGCCGTCATGTCTGCTATAGGTGGCTTTGCAGTACCATTTATGGTCAGTACAGGGAATGGCAATTATCACGTCCTACTGACCTATATCTCTCTTTTGAACTTAGGCATATTAACGATCTCTTATTTCAAGAGGTGGTTTATTGTCAACTTTACGGCATTCGCTTTAACTTTTCTTATCGTCGCTGCCTGGTACATTTCGCTGGAACCGACATCGACACTCGTACTCATTCATGCGCTTCGTTATTGTATCTTGCTGTATGTTATATTTACAATGGCCTTCATTATAAATAATATGGTCCATAAGAATAAGTTTGCGAACTATGAAGTCGGAGCCGTAATCTCGAACACAACGGCATTCTATGCCATCGGTTATCATATTATCCATAGTTATTCTCCAGCCTATGTTGGACTCTTTACCATATTACTTGCGGCTTTCAACATTCTCTTTGCGTATGTGATATTCAAAAAATACCGCTTTGATAAAACAATTATCTTCGTTCTTATTGGATTGGCTCTCACCTTGGCTACAATCACTATCCCTGTCCAATTTGAGGGTAATTATGTAACTATATTTTGGGCTTGTGAAGCCGTACTTCTCTTATGGCTGACCCACAAATCTCAACTAAAAGGTTTCTTATTGGGTGCTGTTATTGTACAATGGCTTGCGATACTGAGTCTACTACAGGATATCGCAGCTTATATCGAAGATGAAGTGTCACACGTCTTTGTATTGAACACGGTATTCATAACCGGATTAATGGTAATCGCCTCGCTAATTACTTGTTATAAGCTATTAAAAACACATCCTTACGCGTATACGCTATATGGGGTCAGCTTCAATCAGGTCGCTTATCGTAAATTCATCTTTGTATTGGCACTAGTTTTTGCTTACCTCCTTCCGCTGATCGAAATTGGTTATCAAACTGCTCATTATTTTGACAATTCGGGTACGGTTTACTTCTTCATCTACCTTTACCATATGGTATTTAGTACGCTTCTGTTGTATTTTGGCAAGTGCAGGACAAAACTAATAGAGACACTGTCCGATGTCTTGACTATAATGAATGCGATATTCTATATCATTGTGGCCTACAGAATCCCAATCATTGAGAAATATGAAACATTTATTTATAATGATGGAGGTTTTCCTTTTGCTTTCAACCTGCATTACATTTCTGTTTTCGCCCTCTTATTACAGGTATTTTGGTACCTAAAACGTCATTTTTTACAGGTTCCAACAGTTGGAAAACAGAACACATACACAGCTTGGCTAGTTGCCTTTTTTATTGTCTATCTATGCAGTGCCGAAGTCAATATTGCCTTTCTATTTCAAGCGGCAAATTTTGATGATTATTATACCACCCGAGAGTTTGTGATGAAAGTAATCTTCCCGATATTATGGGGATTATTATCTTTCACATTCTTGATATATGGAATTAAGAAAAACTTAAAAACAGCACGCGTCATCGCCCTGAGTCTACTCGGAATTACGATACTTAAGCTATTTATCTACGATATCCGGGATGTTTCAGAAACAGGTAAGATCATCGCATTTATCCTATTGGGGGCTTTAATTCTCACCATATCTTTTGTGTATCAAAAAATCAAAAAACTAGTCGTAGATAATGACAATGAAAAGCTATAAATCTCTTTTATTCGCGCCACTTTTTACGCTTGTTTTTTGCTTACCTACTGCAAAAGCTCAACAAATACAAGCGAAAGTAACGGCCACTGAAAATGGCTACAGCAGCATCCTCATCCCTCAAGAATTTAGGGCAAGAGTATGCAATGACGTGGGCATACTGCGCTTAAAAGATGCTAAAGGCAATGAAGTTCCATTTGTCGTGAAGCCACAGGAAGTGGATACTTCTTTTTTTTCACCACTATCGTACGAACGCAAAAAAAACACTTCTGATAGCACTGAGGTATTCCTGATCGACCATAAAGACAGGAAAAAAAACAGTGGCTATATCTTACAGGTTGCCAATTCGGAGAATAATAAAAAATATCGCATTGAGGGTAGCGATGATATGCAGAGTTGGTTCGGTATTGTAAATAATGCACTACTGACAAATCTAAAGGACGATAATCAGACCTTTACGAGCAAGCCTATCCATTTTCCACCGGTAGACTATCGCTATATCCGTATTGTGCTTGATGATAAGAACTCCCCTCCGATTAAGATTCTAAATATCGGCGAGATAAAAAATAACGGAGCGACACTAAAGCTGGAAAAAGTCAAGGAAATATCCTACCAACAGACCAACAATCGTGATAATAAAACAACGACGATAGCGGTCACCAAAGACTTATGGACGCCCATTGACTATTTTCAAGTCTATGCCCGTAGTCCTAAACAATACTACCGTACGGCACATACTTATATAGAACAACAAAAAGCAGGTGCCACAAAAAATAATAGCAGACAAAAATATAGCGTTAACGAATATATTCAACTCGAGAGCAATACAGGCGGAATGTATGCGCTACAAGAGTTATACCCTAACACATTCTTTATCGAAGTCGAAAACGAGGATAATCCGCCACTCGAAATAGACAGCATTGTTTTCTACCAAACCCCTATCCATTTAATTGCTGATTTGGACATCAAGCAAGAATACAGCTTGCAAGCGGATAGCAATTGGAATACGCCTAACTACGATCTATCTAAAATAGATCTCAACCTACCCCCGAATATACCAGCAGCAAAAGTGAGTGATATTCAAGCCCATAAATCGGATACGACACGAGAAGAAAAGGGCTACGGAAATTGGATATTGATTGGGTGCTCCATCCTCGGAATACTCTTAGTTTTTTATTTTGGCAAGGGCCTCCTAAAAGATTTAAATAAATAAAATAAACCTTTATTGAGATTGATACGGTTTCCCGTAAATAGTGCTATATTTATGGTGCATCTTTGTACCTAGAATAGTAAGGATATTTCTAGCGTAAAAAAACTGAGTACCAAATCAAAAACATAATCCTGACCTATGACTGCAAGAGAATTTGTGTCTAATATTCGGGCGAATCAACCCGAGCGTATACACCTCGAAAACAGGTTAAATACGGAAACATTACATGGCATCTTGAGCGATGCACATATTTCTGATTCAGACTCTAACTACCAGGAGCATGGAAACGAAATATTGAACCTCCTACACAACTTTGATCTATCACGATTGAACGTCTATGACATCACCTTTGACCATGACTTAGAGGTATATAAGGACTTTCTATTTTTCGGATGGGATACGATCGGTGACCGACTAGGCTACCATATCCCTTCTGGCGAAGTGATCAGCTACTATTTACACGGAGATTGTGTACACTTCAAATGTGCTATGAATGACAGGCAATTCCTACAGTTATTCTTTGAACTGTATCTGTTGCTAAAAGGGCGACTAGAAACGGATGATGAACAGGCTAAGGACAGAATAAGAGAAAATTTTTGGTCCAAGACCACGTCTACAGTCCCTGATACGTGTTGGAAACATTACGAGAGATTCTTGGTTTCTCCTTAACTATTCCCTTTTCTGGACTAGCCGACTACCAGGCAAACTTTCTATATTTGCATTTCCGTAGATTAAAGGAAAATCAGATATGTACAACTTTAAGAATGACTATTCAGAGGGAGCGCATTTGCGTATCTTAGATAAGTTAAAAGAAAGTAACCTTATACAACAGCTGGGGTATGGAGAGGATGAGTATAGCCTGGAGGCAAAATCTATCCTTAGACAAAAGATAGCTAATCCAAAGGCGGAAATATATTTTCTGTCTGCAGGAACGCAAACTAATCTATTGGTTATCTCCTGTCTTCTCCAATCCCACGAGGCTGTAATCAGTGCGCAGTCTGGTCATATCTATGCCCATGAAGCTGGAGCTATAGAAGCTACAGGTCACCGGGTTATTACAGTAGAGACCAAAGACGGTAAGCTGAGGGTTGCAGATATCGAACAGGTTGTACAGAATCACACCTTAAGGCCACACGTTGTAAAACCCAAATTGGTCTACATTTCTAACTCTACTGAGATCGGAACGATATATCAGTTGTCCGAATTAAAAGCATTATCGGATTGTTGTAAGCAGCATGGTCTCTTATTATTTCTAGATGGCGCACGGCTAGGTAATGCACTGACTGCTACAAATAATGATATTACACTTGCGCACATCAGTCAACTGACAGATGTATTCTATATTGGAGCAACCAAAAATGGGGCTTTATTGGGCGAGGCAGTGGTATTCAATAGCCCATTGCTATATCCTGACTTTGACTATGCCCTAAAACAAAAGGGAGCACTATTGGCCAAGGGCAGAATACTCGGAATACAATTTTTAGAACTATTTAGAGATAACCTCTATTTTGAACTTGCGGACCATGCAAACAAAATGGCCATGAAAATTGCTGTGGCCGCTGAAGAAATAGGTTATGATTTTTTGACACACTCTACGACCAATCAGGTTTTCCCAATTTTACCTCGTCACACCATCACGGAGTTGCATAAAAAGTATCTTTTCTTTGAATGGAAAGCTATAGACAAAGACAATTCTGCTGTACGGCTGATTACCTCATGGGCAACACCAGAATCTGTGGTCGATGCATTTATTACAGATTTAAGGTCTTTACAATAGACTACACATCTTGTTGATGTAAAGCGATTCTATTACCCTCTGAATCTTCAAACTCGGCGACGAAAAAACCATATTGACTGTTTTCGGTTTTGGGATATAAAATACGTCCTCCATATTCGATCACCTTTTGAAGGGTATCGTCTATATCGGCCGTTTTGAAATATAAGATAACTCCGTTTTTCGTAGGTATATATACGTCACCTTTGGCCAGCGCACCGGAAATACCCGACTTGGATTCGGAGAAAGGAAAAAGCGCCATCTCGTAATTATCAATAACCTCATTTTCAAAAACAAAACCGAAAACATGGCTGTAAAAAGAGGAGGCCCGAGGTAAATCATTTACCGGAATTTCGAAATAGATCACAGGATTGGTCGTAGCCATAATTTTATTAAGTTGATAGTATGTACAGGATAAATATACTTAGATTCCTCCACATCTTAATTAAAGAAGTATACAATCACAAGCAACGAAGGCACAGCTATACCTATCCAAAGAAGTATACCTAATATAAAAGGTTTTGCCCCAACGGATTTCAGAACTTTTAAAGACAAACCTGAACCTATTAAAAAAAGAACGACAGTAAGTCCGCCTTTGGACAAGGCTACAATAGAAGTCCCCAACTCGTGCAAAGGTTGAACATAAGTATTCCCTAAAACCGCTAAGACAAAAAGACCTATAAAATAGGGTATTTTGACCTTCGTCCCCTTTTCCTTAAAAAGAATAGCGCTCCCGAACGTCACAGGAATAATCCATAATGCCCTGGTCAATTTGACAGAAGTCGCTATCTGTAAGGCCTGTTCGCCGTATCTACCAGCAGCACCGACTACAGAACTGGTGTCCTGTATCGCTACAGCGCTCCAAAGTCCAAACTGACTCTCGGATAGATGAAATAGATGTCCCAAAGGAGGAAAAAGAAATAACGCTACCGCATTCAATATGAAGATTGTTCCTAAAGCGACGCTAATCTGTGCTTGCTTTGCTTTTATAACGGGTGAAATCGCGGCGATAGCACTCCCTCCACAGATAGCTGTCCCTACTGTAATCAGGAAAGATATCTTCTTATCGATCTTAAAGAGTACGCCGGCTACATAACCTAAAATCAGTATACCAAATAGCGAACATACCGTCAATAAAAAGCCATTCTTGCTCGCTCCAATGGTAGACTCTACATCCATTCCAAACCCTAATCCAACCACAGATACCTGTAATAAAATATGGGTTAATTTTGTCGTAGCATTTGGAAAAGGATTACGCAGACACTGGGCTGTGATCACGCCTAGCAAGAGTGCCAAAGGAGCTGAAATAAAAGGGAATAAACATAGCAGCCCCAATCCAACAAAGACTACTGCTTGAATAGATAGCCATCTATCCGGCATAGCGTCTTCATGCGGTGGCCTGCTAACTATTCTCTTATCGAAACTGTAAGTATGTTCTTTTTCTGACATCATGAGTGTTTTTTTTGTTCTTATTTCCTACAAATTTCAGCAGTATGATTATCGAAAGAAAATGAGAAATCCCTATACGGCATAACCTCAGGTTATGCCATGCATTCCATAACATACTACCACTACCAACAGAGCATACCTCCTCATTCCGCAACATTCGTCCGGATTCTTCCTTCTAACATCCGCGGTATACCTGAAAGGAGTAAAAAACAGCGACTTTCAACGAAAAGATTCCTATCTTTGATTATTAGTTTGAATAAGCTTTCCTAAGCAAGTTTTAACACATAAATTAATACGCATCCGAAACGATAAATATCTGTATCAACTGATAAAAATTTTATGGAATTATATGATTTTGGCATAGTTGGTCTTGGTGTTATGGGAAGAAACCTCCTATTAAACATGGCCGACAACAAATTTGCCGTAGCGGGATTAGACCTCGACCTCGCTAAAGTACAGTCTTTAGAAAACGAAATTAACGACACACATCAGGTAAAAGCGACTACATCAGTAGCTGATTTTACACAGGCAATCCGAAAGCCTAGAGCTATCATGTTGCTAGTCCCTGCAGGAAACCCTGTCGATAGTGCCATAAACAGCCTACTTCCTCATCTGGAAGAAGGGGATATTATTATCGATGGTGGAAACTCCTATTTTCCGGATACCGATCGTCGTTTTATAGAACTATCCAAAAAGAATATACATTTCTTCGGAATGGGAATATCAGGTGGTGAAAAAGGTGCCCGTTTCGGTCCTAGCTTGATGCCAGGAGGTGACAAAGGAGCATACGAACGCTTGCGTCCTATTTTTGAAGCTGTCGCTGCTAAAGTAAATGGAGAACCTTGCGTAACCTATCTAGGTAACGGTTCTGCAGGCAACTATGTCAAAATGGTTCACAATGGAATCGAATACGGTGTCATGCAACTGATAGCTGAGACGTACGACTTGATGAAACGTGGTTTCGGTATTGATGATGATAAAATACAACAAACATTTGCGGACTGGAATAAAGGTGAATTACAGTCATTTTTAGTAGAGATTACATCAGAAATCCTAAACAAATTTGACGAAGACGGTCAACGCCTTGTTCACGTGATCTCTGACTGGGCAAAATCAAAAGGAACAGGTAAATGGACTTCTCAAAATGCCATGGACTTACAGGCTCCAATCCCGGTAATAGATGCGGCAGTAACGATGCGTGATATGTCCAAATTCAAACCTGAACGTATACAGGCTTCGAAAAAATTAACCTGGTCTCCTACGGTAGGTGCTATCGACGAGGATAAGGTCATCGAACAAATAAAAGATGCGTTCTACTTTGCCATGCTGAACACCTATGCACAAGGGTTGGCGCAGCTTACCATCGCATCCGAAGCTTATAATTATGGCTTAGACTTAGAACAGGTAGCTAAAATATGGCGTGGTGGCTGCATTATCCGTGCAGCAGCTTTAGAAGATTTCAGACAAGCTTATAGCCGCAACCCTGCCCTAAGAAACATTCTATTGGATGATACTATTGCACAAAATGTGTCAGCAAGACAAGAAGGCGCTAGAGCGACCATCAAATACGCTGTTGATAATGGTATCCCGTTTGGCGCATATATGAATGCCTTGGCGTACTTTGACTCATACCGTTCAGAGCGCATGCCAACGAACATCATACAAGCACAACGTGACTATTTTGGCGCACACACTTACGAACGCATAGACCGTGAGGGTTCGTTTCATACGCAGTGGGACTAAGATAAATTGATTACCTTTTTTATAATACAATGAAGACCAGTAAAAAAGCCAGACCTTCCATTATAGTAATTTTTGGAGGTACGGGAGATTTGGCGAAGCGTAAATTGATACCCGCTTTTTACAATTTGTTTTTAGATAATTGGATGCCTGAGAAATTTGCTATTATCGGGTTGGGCCGTAGTGAACTTGATAATACGACGTACAGGTCTCACCTAGCAGAAGGCTTATCTGAATTTTCTAGAACAGGCGCACCAGAGCAACAAAAATGGGAAGAATTCAACCCTAACATTTCTTATTTCCAATCGAATATCGAAGATATCGATTCGTATAAAGCACTGGCAGCCCAATTGGATGCGCTGGATGAATTGTGGGGTGAACGTGCAAACAGATTGTTTTATCTTTCTGTCGCACCGCGCTTTATTGAGGCGGCTACCTTACATATTAACGAGTCTGGTCTTGCTAGTCTACCTGAAAAAGATCGTATTGTAATCGAAAAGCCTTTCGGAAATGATAAAGATACGGCAGTTGCACTTAACAAGCTCCTAAGACAGACTTTTCAGGAAAAACAAATCTATAGAATAGACCACTATCTCGGCAAAGAGACGGTACAGAACATTCTAGCCTTTCGTTTCGGCAACGCTCTTTTTGAACCTCTTTGGAACAGAAACTTTATTGATTCCGTTCAAATCACAGTGGCAGAACAAGTGGGCGTAGAAAACCGCGGAGGATTTTATGAAAGTGCAGGAGCACTGAAAGATATGGTACAGAACCACCTGTTACAAATCTTATGTATGGTGGCTATGGAAGCACCTGCTTCTTTCAAATCGGAAGAGATACGTAATCGTAAGGTTGATGTGTTACGGGCTATACGCCGCATTAAACCCGAAGAAGTACAACGGTATGCGGTACGCGGTCAATACAGTGATGGCTGGTTACAA
>JAITLW010000355.1 GCA_031277715.1 Sphingobacterium sp.
CAGCCGGGCTGGTGCAATACCTGCAATCGCGCTACACGCTATTCTTTGATGGGGTCATTATGTTAAGCTCTATACTGAATATGCAGACCGCACGTTTTGAAATAGGCAATGATGTCCCTTACCCGCTATTTCTACCGACCTATACGGCTACGGCATTTTACCATAAACAGCTTGCTCCTGAACTGCAACAGAACCTGAGGAAGACATTGGATGAGGTCGAACAATTTGCTAATACGGAATACCTGCTGGCGTTGAATAAAGGCTCTGACCTCAGTACAGAAGAGTATGAGCATATCGCTAAAAAACTGGCCTACTATACCGGCTTGTCCATCTCCTATATCCGCTCTACCAACCTTCGTATCAACATTCATAAATTCTGCAAGGAACTACGCCGGGACGAAGGCCTTACAGTAGGCCGTTTGGATAGCCGTGCCATAGGAAGAGACTATGATGATAGTGGACAACAGGTCGAGTTCGATCCGGCAGGCAATACAGCAGGCACATTCTCGGCTGCTATAAATCACCATATACGCACGGAGCTCGGTTTTAAGAATAACCTGCCTTACGATTTTTCGGGGGCCGTCCATCCCTGGAACTATAATAACGTACAAAATAAGTATCTTAACAGCTCGGAACTGTTAAGACAGGCTATGTCCAAGAACCCGGACCTCAAAGTATGGGTTATTGCAGGCTATTATGATCTGGCTACTCCCTACCACGCGGCAGAATATGTGGTCAAGCATATGAATCTACGCCCAGAGCAACAAGCCAAGACTTCCTTTACTTATTACGAAGCCGGCCATATGGTCTATATGCCAAAAGAATGTATGATACAACTAAATAATGATGCTGATGAATTTTACAAGAAGAACTAAGTGGGTAAGGTTAGCTACGCGCCTGACTCTAATTACGAGCTCCTGGATGCTGGCTACCACGGCCCTTGCCCAGGAACAGATTCCTTATAAACTACCTCCGCAAAGTATCGTGGACCTCGTCGACGCTCCGCAAATACCGGACATAAAGATAAGTAGTGATGGCGCGTGGATGCTCATTCTGGAAGCTCCCGGTTTTGAGACTATAGTAGAAGCATCACAGCCGGTATTGGGTATTGCAGGATTGCGCATCAACCCGATAACCTACACCACTGTAGGCGAGAATTCAGGCAAATATAAATCAATACGCGTACGAGATATCAAAACGGGAAGAGAATTCACACTGAGTGGGCTTCCAAACGATTTACAACTAGCCGATATCAGCTGGTCCCCTTCCAACAACTCCTTTGCATTTCTTAATAAAACCATAAAGCATACGGAACTTTGGATAGCGGATCTGCAGACTCAGAAGGCACACAGGCTGATGGAACAGGTCAATGATAGTTTTGGCAAGACTTTCCAATGGAAAAATGAAAACACGCTATTGGTACAGCGGGTTGCCTTTGCTGACCAAAAAGTACCCGAAGCGAATCCTGTTCCCATCGGACCGATCGTCCAGCAAAACCTGGGCGGTATCACGCCCTCCCGTACCTACCAAAATCTATTGGGCAATGCGCATGATGAAGACCTCATGGGCTATTACCTGAGCTCTTCATTAATCGAAATCGACCGGAACGGACAGATTAAGGAAACGGGAATTTCGGGAATCCTAAATGATGCCAGTTATTCGCCGGATGGAAAGTATATGCTGGTAGAGAAAATTGTAAAACCGTACTCTTACCTGGTTCCGATACAGCTCTTTCCTGTTGAGGTCGCTGTAATAAACCTTACGGACAATAGCAGTAAAACGATACACACCATCCCTTTGGGCGACAATCTGCCGATTAGCTTTGATGCGGTGATCGCAGGTCCGCGCAACTTTTCCTGGCGTAAGGACAAAGAGGCAACCTTATTATGGACGGTAGCACAGGATGGTGGCAACCCAAATCAAAACAGAGAGTTCCGTGATGAGCTACTCCAGGCCAATGCACCATTTGAAATCAATCAAGCCACAAAGCTCTATATCAGTAAATATAGAATCCGTCAGGTTTCATGGAGCACAGGCTTTGGTATTATAGAAGAGAATTGGCGCAAAGACCGCACATCGCAATTGACGGTAATGGATTCCAAGACAAACAAAGTACTTCGTGTATTGGCCAATCGTAAATCGGAAGATACGTATAGTGATCCAGGGAAATTTCTATTTAATGACAAAGGAATGTTACGTGGCGATAGCAAAGGGAATATATACACCCAGGGGCTCGGTGCTTCGCCTGAAGGAGACCGTCCGTTTGTAATGCGCTGGAATATACATACCAGCAAACAGGATACCTTATACAAATCAAAAAGAAACCACTATGAAGAACCTTTGTTCTATGATGATAAAGGCATCGTATATGTGTTTAGAGAATCGTCAACGGCTTCGCCCAATGTATATGCGATCACACTGAAATCGAAAGCGGAGGCTCAGTTGACCCATTTCTCCGATCCATATCCAAGTCTTCAAAATGTAGAGAAAAAACTTTTATCCTACCCGCGCAAGGATGGTTTGAACCTATCCGCGACCCTATATCTGCCTGAAGGGTTCAAAAAAGGCGATGCTCCCCTACCGGTGTTGATATGGGCGTATCCGCGTGAATTTAAAACAAGGGCCGCTGCAGGACAGGTCAAAGGTTCGCCGCACCGCTACCCGCGGCTGGCATTCCGCTCGCCTGTATTCTGGGTGACCAGAGGCTATGCGGTACTCGACCAAGCTGATATGCCGATTGTGGGCGAGGGAAGCAATGAACCCAATGATACATTTATCCAACAGATTGAGGACAATGCAAAAGCATTGATCGACTACGTCGTGGATCTAGGGGTAGCCGATAGAAACCGTATCGGTGTAGGTGGTCACTCCTATGGCGCATTCATGACGGCCAATCTATTGGCGCATACCGACCTCTTTGCAGCAGGTATCGCCCGAAGCGGAGCATACAACCGCACGTTGACTCCCTTTGGATTCCAAGGTGAGGCTCGTACGTACTGGCAGGCCAAAGAGGTGTATGACCAGATGTCTCCATTTACGTATGCTCCGAAAATCAAACGCCCGTTGCTGATGACACACGGTATGGATGATGAAAATTCGGGCACTTTCCCGATACAGAGTGAGCGCCTTTATGCGGCAATCAAGGGGCATGGCGGTATTGTACGCCTTGTGCTGCTACCCAAAGAATTTCATGGCTACCGTAGCCGAGAAGGTGTATTGCATACCTTTTGGGAACAGGATCAATGGTTAGAGAACTATGTTAAAAACAGAAAGGACACGAAATAATGGCAGTTAGAACTATTTTAATCTGGTTTTTAGCGCTGAGCATAGGAGGTGTTCAGGCACAGCAAATAAGTACCCCAAAATCTCATTTTGGGTTTAACATAGGCGACGATTATCAAATAGCGAACTATAAGATGATGGAAAGCTATTTTCTGAAAGTTGCCGCAGAATCCAACCGGGTATTAATCGAGAAAGCTGGGCTGTCCGAAGAAGGACGCCAACAGTATCTCCTGGTGATTTCTTCGCCCGAGAACCTCGCCAATGTTGACAAATACCGTAAAATATCCCAATCACTGGGCCGCGCCGAAGGAATAAACGAACAGCAAGCGAAGCAGTTGGCTAAGGACGGTAAACCTATCGTCTGGATCGATGGCGGGATGCACTCGAACGAAACTGTGGGTTCGCATCAAATGATCGAGACGCTATACCAACTGGCATCAAGTAATGATGCCGAGATATTAAACTATCTGGATAAAGTCGTTATCCTGATGTGGCATGTCAATCCGGATGGACAGGACCTACTGGCCGATTGGTATATGCAGTATCCGAATCCTAAGGACAGAAATATGTCAATCCCTACCCTATATCAAAAATATGTAGGGCATGACAATAACCGGGATTTCTTCATGTACAATATGAAGGAAGCCAGCAACCTGGCAAAGGTTATGTATGTAGACTGGCTACCACAGATTGTGTACAACCACCACCAGACTTCTCCAGACGGAACTGTAGTCGCTGGCCCTCCATACCGCGATCCTTTCAATCATGTATATGATCCGCTATTGGTTACAGGAATTGATGGTGTAGGTTTTGCGATGATCAACCGATTGAATGAAGAGGATAAACCGGGCTATGTACGTATGGACCAATCTACATTTTCTACCTGGTGGAACGGTGGACTGCGGACTGCCCCATACTTCCACAATATGATCGGCATATTGACCGAAACAACCGGTAGCCCTACTCCCTCTACGATACCTCTGGTAGCCGAACGTCAGATTCCGAGAAATGGACTACCCAATCCTATATCTCCACAAAAATGGCATTTCAAACAATCTATAGACTATTCGGTATCTATGAATATGGCCATCCTGGACTATGCAGCACGGAATGGCGATAAGTTGCTTTATAACTTCTATAAGATGGGGAAAAATTCGATAGACCGAGGTAATGAGGATCATTGGACTCCTTATCCCCGTTATATCGATCTCTTAAAGACGGCTTATGAAAAGGACCTTAAAGCGGGCAAGATCGTGGAAGATGCGACTTCTTTCTACCGTTCAAAACGTATTCCGGCTTCCTATTTCGATAGCTTATACCGCACACCGGAACATCGGGATCCGCGGGTGTATATCATCTCTGCGGCACAGGCCGATTTTGGTACAGCTGTAAAATTTGTCAATGCACTGATTAAATCTGGTGTCTATGTCTATCAGGCGACAGAACAGTTTAGCGTACAAGGTAAGCAGTACCCTAAACATTCCATAATCGTGAAGACAAACCAGGCATTCCGTCCTCAGGTGATCGATATGTTTGAACCACAGAACCACCCACACGACACGGAATATGAAGGTGGCCCTCCGGTACGCCCTTACGATGCAGCGGGCTGGACGCTAGGCTTACAGATGGGGGTACAGTATGATCGCTTTTACGAAGAGATAACCGGTCCTTTTGAGCGCAAACCTCATGGTGTAGCATTGGTGGCTACGACAGAGCAGCTTCCTGGCAGTAAAGGCGGCTACCTGATAAACGGTAAGGCCAATGATGCATTTCTAGTGGTCAACAAATTAATTGCCGCTGGCTTAAAACCACAGCGCGACCTGGATTCTAAAGATTTCTATATTGATGCCAAACAACAGAAACTACTACAGCAGGCTATTCAGAATCTAGGCTTACAAGTACAGGCGGTAGACAAACAGCCTAAACGTATGGCTCCGGTCAAAGCCCTGAAGATCGGTTTGTTCGATCACTACGGAGGGTCTATGCCTTCGGGATGGGCACGCTGGATATTGGAACAATACGGCTTCAACTATGAATTGTTCTATCCGCAGAATATAGATAATGGCGATCTGAAAAAATATGATATCGTACTCTTTGTAGGACAGGGTATTCCGGGACGGAATGAGCAAAGTACGAAGTTCAGACTTCCGGAAGCAAACCTGGTTCCTCAGGAGTTAAATCATTTGATGGGACAGGTCAGTCTCGAAAAATCTATTCCTCAGTTGAAACAATATGTTGAGAATGGAGGACGGATAGTGACTATAGGGAGCTCGGCAGACTTGGTTTACCACTTTAATCTGCCCGTAACGGATCCTTTGACAAAAGCAGGAAAGGACAACAAACCTGCTCGCCTATCCAGTTCGGAATACTATATCCCGACAAGTATCTTACGCGCGAGCCTGGATGTGTCCCGTGCAGAAAATGCGGGATTGGACGAGAACGTTAATATTGTCTTCAATAATAGTCCCGTATTCCAATTTGAAAACAGCTCGACGCTGTATTCATTGGGGCACTTTAGCAATAAAACTCCCCTATTGAGCGGATGGGCGCATGGGCAAGAGTACCTTGATGGCACCCATATTGGACTGTCAGCAATAATCGGAAAAGGAAAACTTATTGCCTTTGGACCGGAAGTTACGAATAGAGCACAAAGTCACGCTACATTCAAACTCTTGTTCAATCAGCTATACAACTAGACCCTACTTAACTTACCTCTGAAAGACCCCAGTAGTTTCATACTATTGGGGTTTATTTTTTTATATCCTTCTACAGGCTTAAGTCATCGTCGGTTCATAACGCCTCTTTGATGTTTCAGAAATGACTTTGTACAGTTGAAGTACTATTTCGGCGCGATGATCATACAGTTCATTTACTTTTACTCCGAAGAATGCATAGATACATAAGTTTTATAGAATTGGTCTCACAATAATGAATGCTAACATAAAAGAACTAAACCTCCCGAAAAAAGCGCAACGTATAAACGAAATAGATATCATCAGCGGGCTAGCTTTAGTTGGATTATTGTTAGTGAACATTGGCTTATTTTCCTTTCCATCATTACATAGCAGTCGATTTACCCTATGGACAGAGACGTGGCAGCATTGGAGTATGAAACTGATCCATTTCTTTGCCGGAGGAAAGTTTCTAGCGATATTCTCCTTTCTTTTTGGACTGGGTTTTAGCATTTTTATGCGAAATGCCAGACTGAAAACAGATCAGCCGATGCGATTATTCGCCAAAAGGCTGTTGTTTTTATTAGCAATAGGATTGCTGCACAGCTATTTCATATGGTATGGAGATACACTTGTGACCTATAGTTTGCTAGGTGTAGTTTTAGCCTTCTTTTGGCACTCCACCCCAAATCAATTACTGCAATGGTCCTTTTTTCTACTAGTCTCTCCGATTATTATCTTTCTCGTAGGCTCCCTTTTACTAGGGGCTAGCTTTTTTGCCGGACAAAATGATGGACATCACACGGGTATCATCACACAGCTTACAAACATCTATGGACAGGGTAGTATAAAAGCTATATTTGAACAAAACCGGATTGACCTTGGTACAATTAGGATCGTATACCTCTTGATATCTCCTCAAATCCTAGCGATGTTTTTATTAGGTGCTTATGCTGGCGCCACCCGGATTTTCGAAAATCTATTGCAAAACGCGGAAACATTACGGGAGATACAGATTGGGGCACTCATTATCGGATTGCCGGTGGCAGTGGCCAGTACATTGTATCTTGACCAACCTGCGGATAGTTTTCATTACAATATGACCCAGCTATTTGGCACGTACATCGCAGATCCCTGCATTGGGATATTCTATATCAGCTCAGTCCTTATTTTACTACAAAAGAATAGATGGCAGAAAATACTGGGACCTTTTTCCGCTCTTGGACGTATGGCTCTGACCAACTATATTATGCAATCGGTAATCTGCACAATCATCATGTACAGCTATGGCTGTCGTCAATATGGACAGATGTCGCCATCGGACGGCTTCATTCTGGTAATAGGAATCAGCTCTTTCCAACTGCTCTTCAGCAATATATGGTTGAGATATTTTAAACAGGGACCGCTAGAGTACGCATGGCGGTACCTGACTTACAAATAAAGGGGAGTTAGGCTTCCAACGCTTCGTCACGCAACAGCGCTTCTCCATTTTCTAACTGTTCGATCAAGTTGTATTTAGCTTGGGTAAATGCATAATCCTTAGCTTCGGCAAACGATATACTGTACTTGCGCTGCACACCATCTGCAATATCTCCAGGTAGTTTATCCATCAAGGAATCATAGTACTGGTCAAGAACAACAGCCGAAGGCAAGGTATACTCGATCTGCAACTGAAAACGCCTAAGAATAGCCTGATCGATAACTTCGATATGATTGGTTGCACAGATCAATAGCGCCTTTTCGGGATAATAGTCAATGAGTTGTATCAGTGTATTCACAAGGCGACGAATCTCACCAACGTCCTTGTCCTCACTCATCCTAGACTTTCCGATCTGATCGAATTCATCCAGAAAAAGAACCGCTTGGTCACGTCCCGCCTTGTCGAATATCTGTTTGAGGTGCTGCGAGGTTTCTCCGATCTTGGCACTGATTACATTGCTAAGATTCAGAATATAGATAGGCTTATTTAACGCGTTTGCCAACGCTTTGGCTGTACTCGTCTTTCCACATCCAGATGCTCCATGTAAAAGGATCTTATTATTCACCGGTAGTCCATAGCCCTGTAACACATCCAGATACTTGTGTTCTTTCAATAGATGATCCAACTGCATCCGGCTTTCGTCTGCAAGAATCATATCATCTAAAGCAATGGCTTCCTTTTTGGTAATTAATAAATCTGCGATGTTCATTGTACGATAACTATTTTTCTGTTGCAAAGGTACGAACTTTATGAAGTTTGTACGGCATTTACAAAGTTGAAGAATAGTTCCAACCTACTGCTACTCCAGTATCGGATTTAATTTACTGGTCCAGTTAAAAAAAACTGTAACCTTTTACCCCCTCACCTACTCTATGTATATAGATCCCTCCATAGTGGCTTTTGGGGCGCTCATGGAATAGGTATTTAAAACGGTTATGATATAAACATTCAAAACAAGAAAGAACAGAATTATGCTACAGGTCAATAACGATTTATCTAAGGCGATGCCGGCCGCACCGCCATACAATACGGTGTTGATATCCCTTGGAACAGGCATCTCCCCGGACGTCAGTATCAGAGAGATCTTGGAATATTTTCAAAAACTAGGGAGAACAGCGAGAAACACAGACTTTATCCATACCTCTTCTTTAAAACTTAAGGCACTGAACCACTCCCTGAGTGCGGCTTTCCTCCTTCATACGGGGCTGTGTCAAACCCGACTGACCGAAAAACTAAAACAGCTGGAGTCCAGACTGAACAGTATAGATCTAAATATCATTACCTTTAATAAAGTCATCATCGAAGAGTCTAAAGTCATTGAATCTCCAGCACTATTGGATTTTATCAAACAACTGCAGCCGGAACTATTTGCTTGGCGCAGGCCATAGGATTTCCTCATCTTAGATTTCCTTACTTTTCAGGTTAAATATGTACATATTTAGCAAGGTATTTCTTATGATTTTATGTAGGTTTGAAAGACATAAAATCTACATAAAAGTTATACTATGGAACAATTCAACGACCTCCCCGAGGTTGAACTTATCGACCGTATACTAGCCGGCGACACCCGACTTTATGAACAGATCGTAAGGCGATTCAACCCCTACCTCTACAAAATAGGGAGATCCTACAACTACAACCATGAAGATACACAGGACCTGATGCAGGACAGTTTTGTCGATGCTTTTAAGGGGCTTGATACTTTTGAGGGGCGCGCTCAGTTCAAATCCTGGATCATGCGTATCATGCTAAACAACTGCTACCGGAGACGCGAAAAATGGAGCTTCAAAAACGAGACGAGTATGGATATCGATGATGCATCACAGCCAATGTTCAACCATGCTAACCCGGACTCCCATAGTATCTTACAGCAACGGGAACTCCGACATGTGATCGAAGAAGCCCTGTCACGCCTGCCTCTGGAATACCGTATGGTTTTCTCTTTACGTGAAATCAATGGCCTTGATGTGGCTGAAACAGCTCAGATACTGGACATCAGCGAAAGTAATGTCAAAGTAAGACTCAATCGGGCAAAGGACAAATTGCGCCGTGAAATTGAGAAAAGCTATACGCCCTCAGATTTATTTGAATTTAATCTTATCTATTGCAATAAGGTAGTTGATAAGGTATTTGCGGCTATTGGTAGCCTATCCCATTAAAAAATGGAAGCGGTATAATCGGGGAGAGAATACCGCATTCCGCATCTACCATTATAATCATACGGAATGTATGATAAAAAACTGAGCATTTTAATAAGCAATCACTTCGACTTCCGTCCTTCTGTTTGCTTGGTGTTCGTCCGGTGTACAATCTACTCCATCTGCACATTTGTTGACCAATCTCGACTCGCCGTAGCCTTTAGCCACTAAACGGTCTCGTTCGATCCCTTTTCCCACAATATAATCCACAGCTGCCTGTGCACGTCTTTGGGATAGTCTTTCATTGTACTTCTTCGCCCCACGGCTATCCGTATGGCTTGACAGCTCAATTTTTAGCGTCGAATTATTACGCATCGTCGCTACTAACTTGTCTAAAATCAGCGCCGCATCCGGACGGATTTTAGATTGGTCAAAATCGTAATATATATTTTCTAACACAAATTTTTCGCCAACTTTATTTACAGGTTGCAAATTTAGTGTTAAATATATGGTTGTATCTTGTCGAGGATACACCGCATTGAAGGAAGCACTATCTGCCATATATCCCTCACGCTCTCCGTAAACCCTGTAAGCCAACCCTTTATCAATATCAAAATAAATTTCACCTTTGTTGTCCGTACTTCCGCGGGCGATAACTTTATTTTCTTCATAGAGCATTACAACCGCCCGATCTAGAATTTCTCCGGTCTTTTTATCCTTTACGACAGTAAGAAGTTCAATATTTAACCTAGGTTTTGTCAAAGAAAAGGAATAAATATCGTCAGATCCTACTCCTCCTGCACGATTTGAAGAGAGATATCCCATCGTATGCATAGCATCATCCATACTGGTCACAAAGGCAAAGTCGTCCGAAGCAGAGTTGACCGGATATCCCATATTAACGGGGACGGTAAACGTAGACTTCGCGCCTGTTGCTTTAAAAATATCCAAACCTCCCATGCCGATATGTCCGGTACTCGAAAAATAAAATTCATCGCCTTCTACCGAAGGAAACATTTCGTCTCCACTTGTATTGATCTGGCTTCCGGCATTCTTGGGAGCCCCCCAAGAACCATCCTGCTGTAATTCACAATACCAAATATCAACACCTCCCTGTCCTCCGGGCATATCTGATGCAAAGTAAAGAATTTTTTCGTCTTTATTCAACGCTGCATGGCCCAAAGCATACTCTTTTACATTATTATATGGAAAATCTTCTTCTGTCCAGGTCTCACCATTCTTTCTGTAGATTTTAAGTTCTAGGTTTTGCTTCTTCCAGCGTTGCGAATGTGCTTTGTATTTCTGTGCATCCTTACCAGCGTAAGTACGTGTCACGAATAACACATCATTTGCCAGATTGACCGCTACAGGTCCCACATGATAAGGCGAATTATTGAAAGACTCGGTCATCAGATTGGGATAGTGCAACGAACCATCTATGCGACGTTCTGCCGAATAGACTCTCAGGTAAGACTGTCCTGTCATCCCACTTTTATCCTGTAGTATACTATTCGGTTCGGTAGCATACAAGGCGCCATTGGCGGTAGGTGTAAGACCGAACTCCGCCAAAGCGGTATTGATGGCCTGTTCATTATTGATCTGGTGCTTGGTCGGATGTTGCATCCAATAGGCGGCAGAATCGGCGCCGACGATAGCACGTTCTACCTCTGGACTAGCCCCATACTTACCAATATATGCCCTGTACTGTTCCTTAGCCTCAGGGTATTTGCCTTGTTGCTTCAGCACCTCGGCATACTTGAGGTGTGCCTCCTGGCTGGCATCTTGGAGTACGACCACCCGTGAAAACCAGTTTTCGGCAAGGTCATAACGTTTAATATAATAGTAACTTTCTGCCAGTCGCTCTAAGTCTTCGGTTTTTGGTTTCTTTTTATCCAGGACCAACTGCTCATAAGACTGTGCCGCATTTGCGTACTCCATGCGCAAGAACTCCTGTTCTGCCCTAGCTCTCCTACCCGGTTGCTCCTGTGCCTGAATATGTTGGAAGTTAAGCGCCAAAAGCATTGCTAAAGCACCTATTCCTTTATAATATTTTCTTTCCATATAGCTCACAATTAATAGTTAGAAATATCGAGGGCTCATCACCTGTCTTCCTGTTCGTCCAAAGGTAACGCCCAATGTTACTTCATGTGTTCCATTCTGCATACCGCTCATTCTATTAAGCATGTGATCGTAAGAATAGCCTATTCTGAATTTCGGTGAAACGTAAAACTGCGCAATACCGCTCATCGAATTTAATGCACTGAGTTTGGCTGCAGATTTTGAAACATAATCCCTATCGAATATTTTTGCTCTTGTTCTATAACTGGCACCTATCCAAAACTTTTCATTAAAGATAAACATAGCGTTGACGTCCAAAGACGTCGGCCCCTTGAAATCATCCTTGATCAGGATACTTGGGCGCAACATCAATCCCCGATCCAACTCGACCAACATCCCAGCAATGAAATAGCCGTGGATACTTCTATAGAGACTCTCTAGGGAGTTTAAGTTGAATTGAAAATCCTCTCCGCTCTTGCTGTTGGTGAACAAATCGTGTACCGCCACACCTGCGTACCACTTAGGGTTACTATAGTATACCCCTAGTCGCACGTCTGGTCGCCAGGTCGAAATCTTACCTTCGGGCACAGCTTGGTCACCTTGATCGTGAAATTTCAATTTATTACCATCCAAACTATATTGTGTTGCTCCTGCTGCAATTCCTAAAGCCAAGCGGTGCTCATCTGATCGGTCCAGCTGTAGACGCAATGCATAGTTGGCGTAGGCACTCATCGCACCCTGCGCTCCAAGTTGATCTCCAGTAATCTGCAAACCCACACCATGCCGCTTATCGTCGTCGATCACTCCATCTATGGATATCGTCCCCGTCTTCGGTGCGCCATCCCATCCGGACCATTGACTGCGAAGCCCCATCTGTCCAAACCACTCCTCTTTATACCCGGTATAGGCTGGGTTTACGCTGATCGAATTGAATATATATTGTGTAAACTGAATATTCTGTTGGCCGTAGCTCTTCATTCCGAGAAGAGCCATGGTCAACACTAATGCACTTTTTATTCCGTATCGTTTCATAACACGTATTTCTTAATTATTTCAATTAATTTGACTTGATCGTCACCCATCCCTTTTGTACTTCTGACTTACCGCCTTTCACCAGCTCCAATACATAGAAGTATGTACCTTCGCTCAATCCGGCTCCAGACCAATCATTATTGTACTTATTGCTCTTATACACCTCATTACCCCAACGGTTGACGATAGTCAGTACTACTCTGTCATAAAGCTCTAGGCCATTGATCCGGAACTCATCATTCTTACCATCGCCATTCGGGGTGATGATATTTGGAATATCCAGGTCATTGTTCATAACAGCTACACGTACAGTCGCTGTATTACTCCATCTGCCTTTGATATCTTTCACACGATAAGTAAAGGTATCTTCACCAATCTTGTCGCGAGAAGAGATATAGGTAACTTTACCGTCTATCCCCACAGTTGTAGTCGCTCCTACCGAAGAAGATACAACCTCTAGAGACGTCGGGTTAATATCCCATTTGGTCACGATATCATTAGCCAATACATCAATCTCTACTGCTACAGCAGTTTTTGTTTCAGCAACATCATCTACCGCTTGGATCAATGGATAAACCACTGGTACCTCCGGTGTATCATCTTTATCGTCTTCTGGATCTGTTCCCGGTTCTTTACCTGGTCCCCAAACGGAGATGCCGTTAGTAATTTTCTCAGGAGCTTCATCATCCACCTTAGCGGTGATCTTCACGATAATTGTACCGCCGACTGTTAATTTAGCCGTAGTTTTTACCGTAGCATTATTACCTGTACCTGATATTGTAGCATTACTACCAACTATCTCATACTTTTCTATGCTCACACCATCGCCAGGACGTTCTACCAATTTGATATCTTTGCCTATCTCCATTACAGACGGTCCATTGTTGGTTATCGTCACTGTGAATGTCGTAGACTCTCCGGCTTTTACCTTACTCTCATCTGCTACTTTTTCTATGGTCAATTTGTAATCACGATCTACAGGAACCGGAGGCGTGTCATCCGTATCATCCTCAGGATCTGTGCCAGGGTCCTTATCTGGTCCCCATACCGTGATACCATTGGTAATCATCGAAGGTGCATCTGCATCTACTTTAGCGGTTACTTTTACCACTATAGTCTGTCCTTTTGCAATCTTCGCTGTTGTAGTAACCACTGCATTATTAGCTGTTCCGCTAACAGTTGCGTTGGTGCCTACTATTTCATATTTATCGATCGTTACACCTTCACCAGGACGTTCTGTCAGCTGGATTTTTTTGCCTACATCGATAGTAGATGGACCATCATTTGTAATAGTCAATGTAAAGGTAGTATTTTCTCCGGCTTTTACTCGTGTCTGATCTGCCTTTTTCACAATACTCAGATTCGATTCCCGATCTACCGGCACTTCTGGTGTATCATCCTTATCATCCTCAGGGTCAGTACCAGGATCCTTATCTGGTCCCCATACTTTGATACCGTTTGTGATAGTCGATGGTGCATCCGCCCCTACCGCTGCTGTTACTTTTACAATGATTGTACCTCCTACTGTGATCTCACTATTGGTAGTTACGGTAGCTGTATTTCCTGTGCCCGCTGCGATAGCATTACCTGAAGTTACAGCGTACCCAGTGATTGTTAATCCTGTACTTGGTATCTCGCCAAGGGTGATTACTTTACCCGCCTCAATCTTAGCAGGGCCATTATTGGTGATCGTCACTGTAAAGCTTGTATTTGTACCTGCTTTGACACGTGTTTGATCAGCTACTTTCGCTATTAATAAATTATTCGCAATAACAAATTTCGCCGTAGCTGGACTACCGTTGATAGATTTAGCATCTACCTGTGCATCTACTGTAACTGTTCCTGGTTTTGTCGAAGTCGTCTTGATAACAGCCTGACCAGCCGCATCAGTAGTGATTGTTCGTTGTTCCTTAGTGCCATCAGGATTTGTGATATTAAATACGACCTCCTTGTTCGCAATAGGATTTTTGAACGCATCCATGATCGTAGCCGTGAACTCGTTATAGTCAACACCGTCAGCGATAGCTCCGTCTTTTGTGACCTTCAGATTCGAATTAGCGTAATCGACGGCTCCCGCTACGAACGTTGCCTCTGCAGGGCTGTCTTTGATAGACTTAGCATCTACCTGTGCATCGACAATAACCTTACCCGCTTTCGTAGAAGTCGTCGGAATAACTGCCTTACCAGCTGCATCTGTTTTGACTGTTCGTAGTTCCGTAGTGCCATCAGGATTTGTAATATTAAATACGACATCCTTGTTCGCAATAGGATTCTCGAACGCATCCATGATTGTAGCCGTGAACTCATTATAGTCAACACCGTCAGCAACTGCATTGTCTTTTGTGACCTTCAAATTCGAATTAGCGTAATCTACTGCGCCCGCTACGAAAGTTGCATCTGCAGGGCTGTCTTTGATAGACTTAGCATCTACCTGTGCATCAACAGTAACTATACCCGATTTCGTAGACCTAGTCTCGATCACAGCCTGACCAACTGCATCAGTAGTGATTGTTCGTTGTTCCGTAGTGCCATCAGGATTTGTAATACTGAATACTACATCCTTGTTCGCAATAGGATTCTCGAACGCGTCCATGATCGTAGCTGTGAACTCGTTATAGTCAACGCCGTCAGCGATAGCTCCGTCTTTTGTGACCTTCAGATTCGAATTAGCGTAATCTACTGCTCCTGCCACGAACGTAACTAATGCCGGACTTCCCACGGTGATCGCAGTACCATTAGCCGTAGCCGTGATACTTGCCGTACCGATCTTCTCACTGGTCAATGTCAATTCAAACTGACCGTTAGCATCTGAAGTGCCCGTCAACGCGGATGGCTGAGCCTCTGGCAAGTCTGCGACAGTATATGCTACTGCGGCGTTAGCAACCGGATTACTGAACGCATCCATTAAGTTGACGACAACTTTATTCTTAGATATACCATCCGCTGTAGCATTGTTATCTACAACCTGGATATTTGATTTATTGAAGTTGATAGCTCCTGCCACGAATGTAACTAATGCCGGACTTCCCACGGTGATCGCAGTACCATTAGCCGTAGCCGTGATACTTGCCGTACCGATTTTCTCACTGGTCAATGTCAATTCGAACTGACCATTTGCATCCGAAGTGCCCGTCAATGCGGATGGCTGAGCCTCTGGCAAACCTGCTACAGTATATGCTACCGTGATACCCGCAATAGGCATATCAAACTTATCGCGTATCTGTGCTTCGACCGTATTCATATCCGAACCATTTGCAACGGCTGTACCTTTTTTAACTACAAGTTTCGAATTATCATAATCAACCTCTTGGGCTTTGATATTTAATACAATTTCACCTGTATAGGCATCACATCCTTTATCAGAAGTTAATAAAGCTCTGAATTTGACTTGAGAACCAGCCGGTTTTAATGGTACATCGTATGTAAATGTTTTCGCTGTACTAGCTACAGTGTAATCATCCCACGTACCATTTTCATTAATTTCCCATTTTGCTATAGTTGTAGTCGCATCTGTTGCAACCTCTACCTTCAATTTGTCATATGGGGCCAATGTAATTGCAGTTTGTTCCAGATCATTGAGCTTGACAGTCGAAACTGGTGATGGTAACAAAGTCAATAAGACTTCTTGGGCTTCGCCAAAGTTACAACCGTAGCGTTTTTGTTGTACCAATAAAGTATACTCACCTGCTGTCAACCCGCTAGGTAATTTAAATCCTCCTGAGGTTCCTTGGACAGGATCCAACAGCTGACCATTGTAAGACACCTCGTAAGTAACGCAGGATTGCGGTATAGTTAAGTTCAACGACTCACTAGGACATAACTCAATTTTACCGTCTACCACGGGATTAGCAATTTCAATCTTTGGTGTGCGCTTAATATAATATACATTCAAGAATTCAAGTGCATTCACGAGACCCCGTAAAGAAATTTTCACTCGATCGTATGGTAAATCATCTTGAGGATCTACTATAATCCTTCCGTCATTGTTTCCTGAAAGTAATACCAATTTCAGCAAGTTTCCATTAGAACTCAATGCTGAACCTACAGGTGTAGTACCGTGATAACGTTGCACCGTCATCCCGCTCAACAAACTCAACTGTAGTATCTGATTCGGATTCGACACTCTAATTTCCAGCTTATCTCCTGGAAGACTGACAGATCTAAAGGCTGCAGTCAATTGAGCTTCAGCTAAAACACCTACCCCACTATATAATTGGGCATAATTAGTTGGATCTGAGTCAACGACATTCCAAGCATCCCTTACTCCTACTGTGGCAGTAAGCGCTGCTAAACCCAAATCATGTGTGCCGGATAAAACGTCTATAATCTCCGGTTGGTTACAATCTAACTGAGAAACTGATTCATTAATATAGGCTCCATAAATATTGAAGGTTTTTGCAGCGGACAATAACGCACCATAAATAATACGTACCTCATCATAATCCTGAGGCCCACTGGAGTTTGCTGGCACAAATGTGTACTCGTAAGAACTTTCACCATCGATCAAACTCAATAGCTTACCACCCACAGGCTGAATGACACCAATATCACTTCCATTCCGTCTACCAACAATGGATAGCCCATCTCCCAATCCTAATAATCCGCCACCTGGACCAACCTTAATGGTTACAGGAGTACCTTTATCAACTTTAGCATCAAATTTCAAATCTTGATATGTTGTACCCAGCCCCAATGCCACAGCTGTAACATATAATTTAGAATATGTTCTCGGATTGCCATCAACTGCATTGCCAGCATCAGTAACTCCATTCAATCCAGGTAGTGTGCTCACCCATTTCTGTGAAGAAGCATAATGTCTTTTATAGATTGGAGGACAGCCATTACTGTCAAAAACTGTAATAATTACCGTTGTTGACGCCATACATCCGCTCACATTATTATTGGCAACGATTGTATATGTATATACACCTGCCAAGTTAAAGGTAACCGGCAAAAGTGGATCAATCACCGTTCCTTTTTCATCATACCAGGTATAGGTGACATCGGCATCGGGATTCGAAATTGTAGGCAATGCAACAGAGCTACCCAAGGCTACTGTCATTTGAGTCTCTCCATTCAATGTAATTACCGGAAGTGGGTTAACTGTGATGACCGTAGGTACAGAAGGTAAACTTTCGCAACCTGTTACTGCATCAACTATCACCAAGGTATAGCTTCCAGATTGATTAACCGTAATTGTCTCTGCTGTCAAAGTATTACCGGCCTCATCCAACAACAGTACTCCATCTCTATACCACTTGTTATTAGTAGCGCTATTAGAAGTCAGAATAATATTTTCTCCCGCACAAATTGACGAAGAAGATGGGCTTATTAATGCAACAGGCTTCCGGTTGACTACAACTTCCACTGCTGTCGAAGCGTCGCTTGTACAGCCATCTCCATTTACAGCCCTAACTGTATATTTTCCGGCATCTGATAATGCTCCAAGAAGAGTCAATGTACCAGTTGTCTCGACTAGAGGATCTTCCTCTCCAACTTTCGACCAGACATAAGTCACACCACCTGTAGCTGTCAATGTTACTTGTTCACCTTCACAAACAGTGGCTGAACTCGGTGTAATCGTTGGCGTAGCCGGTAAAGCATTCACGATAATCGATATCTTTGCAGGTGGGTTGTCGAAACAGAACCCTGCTCCTTCAACAACAGCATAATATGTAATATCGCCAACTGTAGTAGGAGTAATCACCACAGATGCCCCAGCTCCTAAAGAACCACTTACGACTCCTGTAGTTTCATTATAATCACGGTACCATTTGATCATACTTGGGGCTACGTTCGCAACACCAGTTATGGCACCTTCTAAGGTAATTGCCCCCCCAATACATACACTTGGTGCAGAAGATATCAATATCAAATTCCCTGCTACAACTGGTGTACAATCCGTTAACATTGTATGCGTCTTCGTGTCAGTGACAAGTGCATTGCTAGCTGTAACAGTATTATCAATAGAAGGTA
>JAITLW010000362.1 GCA_031277715.1 Sphingobacterium sp.
GTTTTGGACACTCGTAGGTACATTATCTATGGCTCTTGCTTTCATGAATTTATTGCCTATCCCTGCACTGGATGGTGGACACGTGATTTTCTTACTCGTAGAAATGGTACAGGGAAAACCTTTAAGTGACAAGTTTTTAGAAACAGCACAGATGATTGGTTTCTTTATCCTAATTGCTCTGATGCTCTTTACATTCGGTAACGATATTTTGAAATGGTAAGTTCATCTTAACATAAAAATAGAAAAGCCTGTATTGATTAATACAGGCTTTTTTATTTAAACAGAGTGTATATGAGTTCTGAGATCGTAATCAGTAGTTTGTTAGGATTGTCCGAGAGATAGGTCATTATAATTTGAGTTTTGATGTCTGAGGAAGTAGCGATATCTAAGAAATGTATATCGGACGCTATACCACACTGTTGAGCTGTTTTAGGTACTATGGCTATCCCTACGTCATACGCCACCAGTTCTAATATAGATTGCATCGTATTGCATTCGTGTATAACGATAGGAGTAAAGTTAAGCCTACTGCATATTTCTAAGAATTTTTGATGATACACAGGTGCATATTCACTATTGTAGGATATAAATGAGGACGTACGGAGATTCAAATCTTTTAAGTCATCATTGATCTTTTGTCCTCTAGAATTGGAGAGCGCCAGCACAAAGCCATCTTCATATAGAGATTTTTGAGTAAACATCGGACGGGTTATCGGAGCTCTGACAATACCAATATCAAGTTTACCCTGCTCTAAGGCTGTGAGCTGTTTTTGAGATGAGGTCTCAAAAAGGTGGACTTGCAACAAAGGGTATAGTTCCTTTATCTGTTTTAGCAGTTCTGATAGTTTTTGTTTCGAAATTGAGCTAATATAGCCCAGATTAAATATACCGCTTTCTGCGAGATGGATTTGTTGGCACTGTTGCTTGGCCTTCTCTAATCCGTTCAATAGTTGCTCACATTCTCGAAGGTAATGTTTTCCTGCTTCAGTCAAAGCGACTCGTTTATTGTTTCTTGTTAAAAGCTTTACGGAGAGTTCTTCCTCTAGTTCTTTAATCTGTCGACTCAAAGGAGGTTGAGATATAAATAACCGCTTTGCCGCTCTGCCAAAGTGCAATTCTTCTGCCAATACTTTGAAATAGCGAAGGTGTCTTATTTCCATGATACTTGTAAGGTATTAATGATTAACAAAAATAGTATTTTTAAGGTATTATGTACTTCTGTAGCTTTGAATAATATGAAAGCAAAATCTACACTTAAGGAAATTGAAGAGCGTTTCGACAACGATGTCGAACGTTTTTCCAAATTAGAAACAGGACAACAGACAACACTGGATGCAACATTTAACATGAAGTTGTTTGGAGAAGGGATAGCAAAAGTTTATCCTGAATTAGGAAGGGTATTAGATATAGGTTGTGGAGCAGGTAATTATGATATAGAATTATTGTCTCACGTGCATCCATTGGATATTACATTGGTTGACTTGAGCAAACCGATGCTTGATAAGGCCAAAGAGCGTATAACTGCTGTCAATGCAAGCGGAGAGGTTACGTGTGTACAAGGAGATTTTAGGACCGTTCATCTAGAGTCCCAAACTTTTGATGTCATCATCGCTACAGCAGTGTTACATCATCTTCGTGACGATGATGATTGGGAGAATGCTTTTGCGCGACTTTATAGCCTACTGAACGAAGGAGGTAGTATATGGATTTTTGACTTGGTGGAACAGGCAGACCCTGTTTTGCAGGACTTGATTTATCACGAAAAATACGGTGCGTATTTAAAGTCACTAAAAGATGACGCCTATCGAGATCATGTGTTTAGATACATAGAAAAGGAAGATAGCCCTAGGTCACTTATGTATCAATTGGATTTGCTGAAGGAAGTTGGTTTTACAAAAATTGATATTTTGCATAAGAACCTGTGTTTTGCAAGTTTTGTGGCATTCAAATAAAATGTAATCGAAGAGTGTTATTTTTTGTTAAGTTATTAGGTATCATAGTGCTTCATGTGTGAAAATGGTTTAAATTGCTTTAAAATTACTTATTTAATAACTGATTAAACATTATGAGAAAATTATTAGCACTGCTTTTTATTATCCCCTTTTTGGCGATAGGGCAGGAAAAAGGAATTCAATTTGAACACAATAGTAATTGGGAAAAAATTAAATCGAAGGCCAAAGCTGAAAATAAATACATCTTTGTAGATTGTTTTACAACATGGTGTGGCCCTTGTCGGTGGATGTCTGAAAACGTATTTCCTCAAGAGGGGGTCGGTTCATTTTTTAATGCCAACTTTGTGAATTTAAAGCTTCAAATGGACCAAACCAAAGAAGATTCTGAAGATGTAAAATCCTGGTATGAGGAAGCGAAACGTTTTGGAACGGATTATGAAGTGCGGGCATATCCGACATTCTTAATTTTTTCTCCTGAGGGTGAACTCGTACATCGTATGGTCGGTGGAGGAGAGGCCGATGCTTTTATTGCAAGAGCTAAGGAAGGATTGAATCCAGAAACACAATACGTTACTCTGATTAAGAAGTTTGAAGCTAACCCGAAGGATGCTCAGATTGCTAAGAGTCTCGCAAAAGCGGCTGAGTCTGCTTATGATGAGGCGACTGCTCGTAAAGCTATAGATGCGTTTGTGGATAATGTGGGGGTAGCTGGCGTTTTAACTGCCGAGAATATTGATTTACTAGTTCAAGGAGCGACATCAAGCAAAAGCGTATCTTATGGCATAATCCGTGATAATATGAAGAAGGTTGATGAACTTCTAGCCCAAGCCAATAAGCCACAACGTAGTAATGATATTTTATCGGGAGTATTGTCTGGCGAATTAATACAGCCTAAAATGGGTAGAGGAGCATCAGGCGCTATAGATTTTGTTGCACTCCAGAAGGAAATAGAAAAGGCACACCCTTATGTCGATATGAAAGGATCTATAGCAATGTCTAAAGCCCAATATTTTTCTAGAGAGAAAAACTGGCCCGCTTTTAAAGATGCCGTTAACGATTATTTGGTTTTGAATCCAAAAGGAGCATCGCCTGATATGCTGAATTCGGTTGCGTGGACTATTTTTGAAAATTGTGATGATGCCGCTTGTATCAAGTCCGCTTTGAATTGGAGTAAAAAATCATTAGAAGCTGGAGAACAGGCTATGTTTATAGATACTTACGCCAATCTGTTATATAAATCGGGTGATAAAGTAAATGCTATTAAATGGCAAGAGAAGGCTTTAAGTTTAGCTGCTGCAGGTGAAAAAGAAAATTACCAAGGAACACTGGACAAGATGAAAGCTGGTCAACCGACGTGGAATTAATAATAAAGAAGCAATAAAAAAGCCTCGGTCAGTACCGAGGCTTTTTTGTTATTCATGGACAACGCCCATTTTGCTGAACTTGTCAATTCTTTCTGTGACAAGCGTATCTGGATTTTTAGCTTTTAAAACTGCAAGGTCACTTAAGATTTGTTCCTTTAAGTTGTTTGCTGCTTCTTCTGGATTTTGGTGAGCACCTCCCAATGGTTCAGGTATGATACCATCAATTAGCCCATTAGCAAGCATATCGTTACCTGTTAATTTTAGAGCTTCAGCTGCACGTTCTTTGTGATCCCAACTTCTCCAAAGGATAGAGGAACAAGACTCCGGAGAAATTACCGAGTACCATGTGTTCTCCATCATATAGACACGGTCACCGATACCGATACCCAAGGCTCCACCAGAAGCACCTTCACCTATTACAATACAGATTACAGGAACTTTAAGTACAGACATTTCCAGTAGGTTGCGGGCGATAGCCTCGCCTTGTCCACGTTCTTCAGCTTCTAGTCCTGGATAAGCCCCCATTGTATCAATAAGAGTAATTACCGGCTTATTGAATTTTTCGGCCATTTTCATCAGGCGAAGAGCCTTTCTATAGCCTTCAGGGTTGGCCATACCAAAATTGCGGTATTGTCTTTCTTTGGTGTTTTTTCCTTTTTGATGACCAATAACCATTACAGATTCTCCTCCAATAGAGGCGAATCCCCCAATAATAGCTTTATCGTCTTTTACTGTACGGTCGCCATGCAACTCAACAAAATCATCACAAATCATATCGACATAGTCAAAAGTCTGTGGTCTTTCGGGATGCCTAGACATCTGTACTTTCTGCCAGCCCGTCATATTTTTGTATACGTCGACAGTAGTCTCCGCCAGCTTTTCTTCTAGTTCACGAATCGTAGCACTCATATCAACTTTCGTTTTCTCTGCGACTTGATGAACCTTCTCTATCTGAGTTTGCAAATCTGCGATTGGCTTTTCAAAATCAAATGTTGTTTCCATATAAAAAAACTTTCGTTTTAGGTGGGCTAAGTTAGTGTATTTTTGGGGGATTCTAAAACGGTTTTGTGCTTTAATAGTATCTGCAATTGTTCAAAAATTAGTAGATTAGACCTCTTTAGAAAACTGATATAAAATGGTGGACAATAATAAGGGCGGCAAGTTTCCTTTTACATTTATTATTAAAATCATTCTTTTAGGGATGACGATAGCTTTTTTTTTCAATACGGATACCCAGGATGAACTTACCTGGTGGTATCAGGGTATAAGAGGGTTTTATTTTTTCTTGGTGCCTAGTATAATTGTTTCTATCATACGGTTTGTTATCATCTCTTTTTATAATGTGCGGCATGCAAAGAAAGCGGTACGAGGTAATTTTGTCCTAGGGATAAATAGAGTTACAGCCATGTTGAATGCTGTTTTTGTAATCATAGCGCTGATGATAGCCTTTGGTATAAAGCCGATCGAGTTTCTAACGAGCCTTACTATTGTTGCTATGGCGATTGCTGTACTTTTTAGGGATTATATTACCAATATGCTTAGCGGCTTGTTTATTATGTTTTCAGAGCAACTTTCGGTGGGAGATAGAATTAAAGTAGGAGACCAGAAAGGGCGAATTGTTGACATAACCTTTGCTAATATTGAACTTCAGAATGACGAGGATGATATCGTGATGATCCCTAATAACTTAGTGTTTACAAACCCTATGGTCAACCTTTCCGCACACCGT
>JAITLW010000371.1 GCA_031277715.1 Sphingobacterium sp.
CA
Source organism: Sphingobacterium sp. (assembly GCA_031277715.1). Lineage (GTDB taxonomy): Bacteria > Bacteroidota > Bacteroidia > Sphingobacteriales > Sphingobacteriaceae > Sphingobacterium. Next base: position 3 of record JAITLW010000371.1, read on the forward strand.
GCGACACCAATACCTCGCACGTTACATTTCTCACTCATGGGAGCTAGAGATCTAAGTATCATATCTACTCCGCCGCCGAACCGCCAGCCGGTACAGACCGAATTGCATGTATTCAACGAAACACTCATCAAAGAAGCTGTAGCTTTTGAATTAGAACGGGGAGGTCAGGTATTCTTTATACACAATCGAGTAGCAGACCTCAAACAACTTGGATCTATGATTCAAAATTTAGTACCTGGAGCTCGGGTAGGTGTTGCACACGGACAGCTAGAGGGTGATGACCTAGAAGATGTCATGTTAAAATTTATCAATCACGACTTTGATGTATTAGTAGCTACGACTATTATCGAAGCTGGTTTGGATATTCCAAATGCCAACACAATTATCATCAACCACGCCCATATGTTTGGGCTCAGCGATCTACACCAGATGCGTGGCCGTGTAGGGCGTTCTAATAAAAAGGCTTTTTGTTACCTCCTTAGCCCTCCGTTGTCAACACTCACACCGGAAGCCTACAAACGTCTTTCAGCGATCGAAGAGTTTTCGGAATTAGGCTCAGGATTTAACGTCGCAATGCGTGATCTAGACATCCGTGGATCTGGGAATCTATTGGGTGCCGAACAATCTGGTTTTATCGCGGAGATAGGGTTTGAAATGTACAATAAGATTTTGGATGAAGCTGTACAAGAACTTAAAGATGATGAATTTGGTGATCTTTTTGCTGACGAACAAAACAAGAAATACGTCACCTTTACTCAAATCGACACCGATTTAGAAGTTTTGATTCCAGACGAATATGTCACCAATATAGGTGAGCGCTACAATCTCTACAATGAAATTGCTAAGCTCGAAAATGAGAGCCAACTAGGTGCATTTGAACAAGAGCTAGAGGATAGATTCGGTCCGATTCCAGAACCGGTATTCGAGCTGTTTAATACACTTCGATTACAATGGCTGGGTAAAGAGATTGGTTTTGAAAAGATCTCGTTTAAGAAACAAACACTTAAGGGCTATTTCGTAAACAACCCAAAATCCACCTATTTTGAATCAAATCAATTTGGCAAAGTATTGGCCTTTGTACAAAAGCATCCAAGTATCAGCAATTTAAAAGAAGTGAAGGGCCAGTTAAGAATAGCTTTGAGCAACATCAATACCATTGACTACGCTCTTAATCTTCTAAAGGAAATGATATAAGTAAAAGAGAGGAAGGCTAGCCCTTTAAAACGGTTTAAGATAAAACAGAAGAATTGTGCATCTATTTGCTCGATACTTCTGTTTTCTTAAAAAAGCAAACATCTATCAGAGCTGAAAGAACAACAGCCAATATACTCGCCACAATATCATTCCAATCAAACCTTATCTTGTCCAACCATACATTTACAGCTTCATGCAAAACTGAATATACGATAATAAACAATGAAGCTCGTAGTCCATTATACCCTTTAAGAATCCTTGTAATGAAAATATACAATATAATGGAACCTAAAAAATTGGGCAATGAATTCAACAGCACCCTTACAATCGTCAAGTCAGGATACGCCACTCTAATATACGGGCGTAGGAAATGCCTATTTAAAGCATAAATACCCGTAAGCAAAACGATTAGATACGTATGCCATTTTTTATAAAAATAAATATCAAAATTCATACGCTGTGATATGATTCTTTAATATTAAAAAATAAAAAGGACCGAACCAAAAAATGGTTCAGTCCTTTTATGGTGTCTTACCACCAGCCCATATCACATCCAGCATAGTAAGCTGCTGCAATTGGTCCTCCGATTGCTATTCCTACTACACGGCCAAATAATCTAGCTCCGGCTTTTGATCCTGCATCACCACCGTTGCAGTTGATCATTTCTTGTTCATTTAAATTTTCCATTTCAAGCATCATTTAATTATCTTCCTAAAAAACCATCACGAAATTCTCTTGGATTTTCTATTGCACTTACAATCCCGTAAAGCAATAAACCTCCTAATACTGTAGGCCAAATACCTCCATCAACCATTTTCATTTCTTGCGAATCCAACTCTTGGACATCAAGATCATTAAATTTTAAATTCATCATTTTTCTATATATTAAATTGTTTAAATTTTCTGATTTACTTTCACAGTATATCCGCCTCCTCTACTAGCGTTCTCAAATAGGGTATCGAAAGTGATATAGTTTACTCCCAAATTACCACCACCTTGTATCTCTAAAAGTTCTCTTTCCGTTAAATTTTCCATCCTATTCATTCTTAATAATTACTATTTATTCTGTTGAACTCTACCTTATTTTCTTACTCAAAATTATTCTATGACAATGCCTAAAAAAAGCATTGAGATTTTATTTTTTATTTTTTTTCAAGCCAATGGATCCCTTAGAAAATACAGTCACCACAGAACCATCAACTAGACCACACACACATCCATCCATAGGAATGGCAACTACAATTCGTTGGTTATCCAACATATTCCTTTTATTGCCTACTTCCATTGAAACCATATTTCCTTTATCCTTAATTTCTATATCAAAGATCCATTGGTTCAATGCTCAAAAAAAGCAGTGTAAAAATATTTTTATCAGTATACTCGAATTCTTAGAAATAGAACTGAGACAAACAATTGTAATCAGGTGGTACAGCTAGCGATGCCAGTAACCTATCGACAGTTGGGATTGCCGTAAATAGGATTATAGTTGTAAGCGAGGAAGAAAACCACTAAATAGAAACGGGGTTTAATATCGCTATTAAACCCCGTTTTTTCAGATTAAGGAATGCTACTTCAGCAACTCTGCCAACTTAGCTTCTAAAGCCTCTCCACGTAGATTGGATGCGACTATTTTACCATCTCTGTCCAACAGGTAGTTTTGTGGAATACCACTAATAGCATACAGTTCGACAACAATTGACTTCCATCCTTTCAAATCGGACACATGTTTCCATTGTCCTAGCTTATCTTCCTCAATAGCAGCTACCCAAGCGTCCTTCTTTCCTGGGTTGTCCAGGGACACGCCAAATACCGTAAATCCCTTATCTTTAAATTTGTTATAAGCAGCAACTACATAGGGATTTTCGTGACGGCACGGGCCACACCATGATGCCCAAAAATCAACAAGTACATATTGTCCTTTCAGCGAAGAAAGCGCAATGTCATTCCCTTCGGGATCAGGTAACGTAAAATCAGGTGCAGGCATTCCTACAGCCAATTTGCGCATAGATTCAATTTTAGCACTCACGCTTTTGCCCTTCGTCGTAGCCTTTAATGCTGGAGATAATGCTTTAAAGTTTACTTCTAGCTCTAGTACGTTCTCGGGGCTTATCTTTTCATCTAAAAGCGTAAGAGTTACATAACTATTAGGGTTTGCTTTGATATATTCGTTATCAATCCCTTCCTGTTTTTTATAAATTTCCTGTGCTCGCTCCTGTAGTGAGGCAATAAATGCTTCATCACCTTTCTGCTCGTCAGTAGCAGCATAAAATTCGCTATTCAATCCGTCCATAGCTACCGATAATTCTTTACCTGCTACTTGATACTTTGCAAACTCCTCGTTGATGGAGTTACCAGATACTTTTGCTTCTTTCAACGTATTCCCAACGACAGATATCACTCCTTTAGAAAGATACAAAGAGCCAAAATCCGGAGCTTGGAGCTGACGGAGCGCCTTACCTTCTGGAGACAAGATCAAATAAGCTTGCAATGGTTCATTGACAACGCCATTGAACTTAAATTCTCCATTTGAAAAAGAGGCGGAGTCAAGTTTTTCCTGACCATTGTCTCTATACTGCATATACACCTTAGCAGGAGCATTAAGATTTCCGATTTTACCCTTTATGGTATATTCTTCTTGAGCAAAAATAAGTGTAGGGAGCACCGCAATACTACACATTAACATTTTCTTCATCTTCATCATATCTATATTTAACTAACTTACCGTAATCATTTTCGGTTCTACCAGCGGCCACTAGCACCACCACCACCAAATCCTCCACCACCAAATCCTCCGAAGCCACCTCCGCCTCCGCCAAAGCCGCCACCAAAACCATCATCTCTATCAGAACCACCTCTCGAGCCACCTAATCCGCTTAACAACATCCACCAGAAAAGATCAGAAGATCCCTTCCCATCGATTACCCGTCTTCCTTTATTACGCCCTCCTCCTCCTTTGGAAATCAAGGAAATGATAATAAAAATAATAATGATCAAAACCACCCCACCTACACGGCCTCCTTCGGACTCGGAGGAAGCTTTAGGTTCGGCTTTATATTCACCTTTGGTATAAGAGATAATAGAACTCGTCGCATTGTTCAGTCCACTGTAATAGTCTCCCGAACGAAAAGCTGGCTTGATATCATTTTCGATGATTCGATACGCTATAGCATCAGGCAGCGCTCCTTCTATACCATAACCCGTTTGAATAGTAACAGCACGGTCTCCTATAGCTGCCAGTACCATTATACCATTATTATATTTCTTACTACCTACACCCCATTTCTGAGCGAGACGAACCGCATAATCAGCAATGTCATAACCATCTGTAGAGTTGACTAATACAACCGCTATCTGCGTAGAAGTACTATCGCCAAAAGCAACGAGTTTACGCTCCAATGCCTGGACCTCAGACGAAGTCAATGTATTTGTATAATCAGTAACTAGCGTTTTTGATACGGCAGGAAGATCCTGACCCACAGCTACCGATACACAGGTAAGAATCAGTGCAGGCAAAACAACCATTTTTAAAATCAACGAATAGAAGATTTTCCTGACATTTTTCATTGAAATAGTTTTTTTGAGTATTTATATTCTTCTTTAATTAAGAGAAATATCGGAAAGAGACTAGATGTGTTCGTTGCCCTGTTGTTAAGGCTATTAAAAGCGGGAAATTTTCCGAAGGTATACATGGTTAATTCCTTCCAAAATAAACCTCATTCGGCAATTCGTTGACGTCGTCCTCTTGTCTTGGAAAAAAACGATGCAACTGTTCTCCAGCCTCATGTATGCCTTCAACCAGTCCACCAAAAAAATTACCGGTTCTAAAATAAACCAACATTTTCTCTTTGGTAGTTTCCCAAAAATCATCACCTACACGCTTGTTGATACCAATATCACCTATAATAGCAAATTGATGATCCACGACTGCCAAATAAATCAATACCCCATTTCTCAGCGTGGTCTTGTGCATATCCAACTCCTCAAAATATTGCGAAGCCTTATCCAGCACAGCAACATCACCCACCACGTTCTCGATAACAATGCGTATCTCTCCCGAAGTTCGATTTTCGGCAATACTGACCGCGTGTGCTATTCGCTCTTGCTCCTCTGTATTTAAGATAGACATACTATGTCGATTTAAAGTCTATAAAAAAGAAAGATGAATACTGGACACCAATACCCATCTCTCCTTTTTTAAGTATAAATAATTTTGACAACACCTTAGAAAGATACTGTTGGTGCTTTATCAGCCCCCTCTGTAGCCTTGAATGTACCTTTTGATTTGAAACCAAACATTCCGGCCATAATATTATTCGGAAAACTTCTTACCGTTGTATTATAATCCTGTACAGCTTCATTATAAGCTCTACGCTCTACAGAGATACGGTTTTCTGTTCCTTCCAATTGTGCCTGCAATTCCTGAAAACTCTGATTTGCTTTTAAATCAGGATAAGCCTCCACGCTGACCAACAGACGACCAATAGACTGTGACAAAGCGTCCTGTGTCTTTTGAAACTCGGCAATGGATTCCTCTGTCAAATTTTCTGGATTTACACTAACCGAAGTAGCCTTGGCCCTAGCCTCCACCACAGCAGTCAATGTTCCTTGCTCATGTTGAGCGGCCCCTTTCACAGTCGAAACTAAATTTGGAATCAAATCTGCACGGCGTTGATACGCATTTTCTACCTGTGCCCATTTAGCTTTAACATTTTCGTCCTTAGACACCATCGTGTTATACCCGCACGAACTAAAAGAAAGCGCAGTAAACAATCCAACAATTGCAATTAATAGTCTTTTCATGTGTTTTTAATTTGTATTTCTTTTGCCACACAAAGTACATAACTGTACTTCGATATACATTCTTTTTAACAGAATAATTTGTTTTCTACTGTTCTTAAAGCTGTTCTACAATAATTTGCTCATTTACAGGTTTAAGCTCCTCAAACCCACAACAACTTCAATCTAGTTTTTTAAAAATACAAATTACTTTTTAATTTCAAACTAGACAGACAAAGCTAATGCCAACTTTTTAATATAGATATATGTCTGCTAAATTGTTACTTTTGCACTTATTGTGGGATAAAAACCCAACTTAACACACTATGCAGAAAGAGATTGAATTGGCTGTAAGCCCGGATTTTATACACGACGAAAACTATATTATCCAACAAGGTGCCGCCAAATTAAAAGTAGATCGTAACCGGATTAAAGGTATACATATTCGCAAGCGCTCTATAGACGCCAGAGCGCGTACAGTAGTCTATAGGATACGAGTAGTGTATTTCGTAGACGAGACCCCGAAGCCACTACACTTCAAATCTAATTTACAGCATATCAAAGATGCCAAGCCTGTTATTATTATCGGCGCAGGTCCCGCCGGACTCTTTGCGGCATACCGTTGCTTAGAGGTGGGCCTCAAACCCATAGTTCTGGAACGAGGAAAATCTGTCCGGGAACGTCGAAGAGATTTAGCGAAAATAAATAGAGAGGGTTTCGTGAATCCCGACTCCAATTATTGTCATGGGGAGGGAGGTGCAGGAACCTATTCCGATGGTAAATTATACACCCGATCCGACAAAAGAGGAGATGTCAACAAGGTACTCTCCATCTTTGTAGAACATGGAGCCGATGCGGATATTCTTGTCGATGCCCGCCCTCATATCGGCACCAATAAACTGCCCCATATTATTGAGGATATGCGTGAACGCATTCTGGAAATGGGGGGAGAAATACATTTTGACAGCAAGGTCGACAATATACTTACCCAATTCGACGAAGTCACTGCAGTAACAACTGCTGATGGCAAGCGATTTGAAGCTAAACATATTATTCTTGCAACAGGCCATTCGGCCAGAGATATCTACGAATTATTCCGAACAAACAACTGGCACCTTGAAGCCAAACCTTTTGCTTTGGGCGTACGGATAGAACATCCGCAAGCAATTATAGATCAAGCACAATACCACTGCAGTACCCGTCATGAAAACTTGCCTCCGGCATATTATAGCCTAGTCGAGCAGGTAAATGGCAGAGGTGTATTTTCATTCTGTATGTGTCCCGGAGGAATCATAGCTCCCTGCTCGACCGAGCCTAACGAAATTGTAGTAAATGGCTGGTCACCCTCCAAAAGGAATAACCCTACTGCGAATTCGGGGACCGTCATACAAATTAACCTGGAGGATGTCCCATCCTCCGCTCACGATCCTTTTGCGCTATTGGACTTTCAACGTCAAGTGGAACAGAAAGCTTTTAATCTAGGAGGAGGACGCTTGGTAGCTCCGGCGCAACGGATGGTAGATTTTGTTCAAAATAGGATCTCGAATGACCTTCCTCAGAATTCATATATGCCAGGCACAAAATCAGTTGACCTGAACGAAGTTCTTCCTGATTTTGTACACCATGCTTTACGTGGAGCACTTCCAATATTTGGAAAAAAGATGAAAGGATACTACACCAATGAAGCTATATTAGTCGGTGTAGAATCCCGCACTTCATCACCAATACGGATCCCTAGAGACAGAGAAACCTTACAGCATACGCAAATTAAAGGTTTATACCCTTGTGCAGAAGGAGCAGGTTATGCCGGTGGAATTGTCTCTGCTGCAATTGATGGTATCAACTGTGTTGATGCAATCCACAAATTGCAATAAGTATTTTATTTTTACCCTTGACAGGCATGCTAAAATAGCTTATTTTTGTATCACAAAACAAGCGAAAGTAGCTCAGTTGGTAGAGCACAACCTTGCCAAGGTTGGGGTCGCGAGTTCGAATCTCGTCTTTCGCTCATAACAGAAAAAGCTCCGAAATATCGGAGCTTTTTCTGTTATATCATCACCCGCAGATATACGCCAAATAAAACACGATCTACTATCCCTTCAGCTCGTTTTCGATACATCAAGTGAGCTAGACCTTACATCAAGTAGGACAAGCGATTTATCAAATGCTTCGCCAGTAGAAACGGCTAGACCAAAACGGACATCAAAAATGCTTAAAAATATAGTTGGTTGGATAACATACGGATGAAATAATACTACTTATGACTCCCCAGTCGCATTACTGAAGGTGTCATAAACGACATGGCACCTACCAGAACCATCGCAACCCCTGAAATAATAAAAGCATTGGTCACCCCAATACGATCGGCGATAATACCTGTAAACAACAAGCCTATAATACTAGGGAGAATGGCCAAGCTAAAGTACAATGAAAATACCCGCCCCAGCATTTCTGCCTTGACCTCCTCTTGTATGATAGTCATAAAAGCAGCAGAAAAAATAGACATTCCTAGTCCTCCGACACCTGTTACTAAAACAAAGCCGTAAAACCAGGGTGCCGGGAATATTCCAGAGAACACAAATGTTAGTCCAAGCAACATATGCATACTATTGACCATAACAACTTTGGACCAATCGACTTTCATCGCTCCCAGTAGACCTCCGCCTATCAACATTCCTACCCCCCAAACAATTTCTATAATACTCATCTCCCACTTTCCTCCGTCATAATGCTCAATGGTCAGCAATGGAAACATAATTGCTACAGGCATTACACAAAAAGTGGCCAGCATAGCATAAAGGAATAATAACCTTAATCCTCTATTATTATATATAGCCTGCATACCCGTATTCAAATCGGCTAATACACGTGACACACTAACTTTGGAATCATCAGTCACAAGATGTGGAATGGTTATAAAAAACAAAGATCCAACGGCCAAAGCGGCCCCGATAACATCTAAATAGAGGACCTGTCCAATAGGAAAAAAGGTGATAAGCAAAGTACCTATAGCCGGTCCCGCAATACTGCTAACCGACTGTAGCAGTTGATTGATTCCTGAGACACGCAACAAGTGCTCTTGGGGTACGATCAGTGGAGCGATAGCTTGCATTGCCGGCGAGTGAAATGCTGCACCGACAGACCTACAGGCCATTAACGCATATACAAGAAAAAGATTTGCCTCTCCATCAACAAAAGCAAAAGACATCATAAAAGTGCAGACAGCAATAAAACTATCCGCATAAATCATCACCTTCTTCCGATCCCAACGATCTATAAATACACCAGCAAAGGGACCTATAAGTGCTTGAGGCAGTAAACCAGCAATTCCGGCAAAAGCCAGTACTTCAGCTGACTTATAATGCAAACTAAGGTATATCATCACAGCGAAATTAACCGCCGAACTGCTCAACATGGATACGAACTGACCGCTCCAAATATAAATATAGGTCTGAAACCACTTTTGATCTCTCACGATAACAAGCTAATAGAGTAACACCATAAAGATACAACAGCGAGACCAAAACCACAGAAATCCAAAAAACAAAATCAATAAAGTAATACCGGATCAAAAAAAGAAAACTATCCTAATGAAAGATCTACGCTTGGTACACGAAAGTGACTCTATTGGATTGTATCAAGATAATCTTTCGCAAACTCGTACAGATAGAAGCTAACCATAAAAAAAGCGTTCTTCAACTAAGTCGAAGAACGCTTTAAATATTAAACTACACTACTATTAATTATTTTTTATCTAAACCTTTTGCCACCAAATCCTCTACGTAGACGCGTATTACATCATTAGAGAATCTAGAAGTCACATCAAATGCGAATGCATGAACTAACAGCGTACGCGCCGACTCCTCACCAATACCTCTAGCTCTTAGGTAGAAAAGAGCTTCATCATCGAATTGTCCCATTGTACAACCGTGTGAACATTTTACATCATCTGCAAAAATCTCTAACTGAGGCTTTGTATTGACGGTAGATTTGTCACCGATCAACATGTTATTATTTTGTTGGAATGCGTTTGTTTTTTGGGCATCTTCACGAACAAAAATCTTCCCATTAAAGACAGCAGTAGACTCGTCTTGAGGAATATTTTTATACCACTCGTAAGATTCACAGTGTGGTTTCATATGATCTACAACAGTATGATTATCCACCAGCTGTTTGTCTGCCAACAAATTAATCCCGTAAAGGTGCGACTCTACATTCTCTGCATCCAAACGAACATTAATATCGTTACGCACAAAAGAAGCTCCAGGGAAATTACAATTATAATTGTTATAAAGACTATACTTTGATTGATAAACCTCCGTGTGGTTTATATAAGCGCCAACAGCAGAAGCAAGTTGCAAATAATAATGTTGCACCTTTGCATTTTCGTCCAATACGATCTCTGTTACTTTATTCTGCAGGTTTTTCGCGGCACCATCTAAAGTAATAAAAGACTCAATAATTTCAACTTCTGCGTTTGCTTCTACTACGTACAGGTTTCTAGTCTGTGCAAAGAAATCGCTGCTTCCTGTTGCCACATGGACAATCTGAATAGGTTTAGAAACAATCTTGCTCTTCCCTACAGACAAATAAAGTCCAGAAGTATGCAAAGCGGTATTCAAAGCCACTACCGCACTACCAGTTTTATCAGCATGCTGTGCAAAGTGTTTTTGAAAATTAGCCTCTGCCGAAGCTTCCTCGATTGGTTTGACAGTCAAACCTACCTCATCTTCTAAAGAAGAAAAAGCAAGAACATACTGTCCATTAATCAACACAATACGATGCGCATCCAAACCAGGAATATCTGCCTGACTTAAATCCAGATTTGAAACATCCACATCTTCATTCAATAAATAAGGTTTATTGACCAGACTATGGATATTTGTATATTTCCAATCCTCATTCTTCACCGTAGGAAAACCCTGTTGCTCAAACTGAGCAAAGGCCTCTTGCCGTATATCTTTTAACGATGAAGGTTCATTAGTCGACTCCAGCTCTTGAAAAGCAGAAGCTAACTGTTCGAATAAAGAATTTGCTACTATAGTACTCATGTTATCTCTTATCAACCCGCCTCTTAATAATTCTGTTGAAGCAGGTTTATTTTTTGTAAATGGGCAGAACCAATATTCAATGCCCTCTTATATATTCCGATTAGCCTTCTTGTGTATCCAATTCTTTAAGCCAATCGTATCCTTTTTCTTCCAACTCCAATGCCAACTCTTTCGTTCCAGTCTTGACGATACGTCCATTGTACAATACATGCACAAAATCAGGAACGATATAATCCAACAAGCGTTGGTAGTGCGTAATTACCACAAATGCATTATCCTTTGAGCGCAATTGATTCACCCCGTTTGCGACAATACGCAAAGCATCAATATCCAAACCTGAATCCGTCTCATCCAAAATAGATAATTTAGGATTCAACATAGCCAATTGAAAAATTTCGTTACGTTTTTTCTCTCCTCCAGAAAATCCTTCATTTAAAGAACGATTCGCTAGATTAGCTGAAAATTCAACTAACTGTTGCTTTTCTTTAACTGTTTTCAAAAACTCTTTTGCTTCCATCGGAGGTAAGCCCTTGTACTCGCGGATATCATTTACCGCAGTTTTCAAGAAGTTGATGTTAGATACACCTGGTATTTCTACAGGGTATTGAAATGCCAAAAACAAACCTTCACGAGCTCTATCCTCTGGAGACAAATCCAATAAATCAACACCATCCAGGGTCGCTTCACCATCCGTCACCTCGTAAGAATCTCTTCCTGCTAATACATTTCCTAAAGTACTCTTTCCAGCACCGTTAGGTCCCATAATAGCATGAACTTCACCTGGTTTTACCTCTAGATTTAATCCTTTTAATATTTGTTTGTCTTCGATAGACGCATGTAAATTTTTAATGCTTAACATTATCTTAGTATTGAGTATTGAGTATTGAGTAACTAAATCTCCCGCTCAATTTTTATTTTTAAACTTATCTATATAATTATCTATTACCCTACAGATCCTTCTAGAGAGATAGCGATCAACTTTTGTGCTTCTACCGCAAATTCCATTGGCAACTGATTTAACACCTCTTTAGCGTATCCATTGACAATCAAACCTACCGCTTTTTCAGAATCGATACCACGTTGATTCAAATAGAAAACCTGATCCTCTCCGATTTTAGAAGTAGTAGCTTCGTGCTCAAGTTTAGCAGTCTTGCTCTTATTTTCGATATACGGGAAGGTATGTGCACCACAGCGGTCTCCAATTAACAAAGAATCACATTGTGTAAAGTTGCGCGAACTATCAGCATTAGGGCCTATTTTCACCAATCCACGATAACTATTGTGGCTTCTTCCTGCAGAAATTCCTTTCGAAATAATCTTGGATTTCGTGTTCTTACCCAAGTGAACCATCTTCGTACCCGTATCGGCTACCTGGAAGTTCTTAGTCATAGCGACAGAATAAAACTCACCTACCGAATTATCTCCTTTAAGTATAACTCCTGGATATTTCCATGTAATAGCAGAACCTGTCTCTACTTGTGTCCAAGATATTTTTGAATTGTCGCCCTTACAGATACCACGTTTGGTTACAAAATTGAAAATACCACCTTTTCCTTCTTTATCTCCAGGATACCAGTTCTGTACAGTAGAATATTTGATCTCTGCATCTTTCATAGCAATCAGCTCGACAACTGCCGCATGCAATTGATTCTCATCACGCATAGGCGCCGTACACCCTTCTAGATAAGACACATAAGACCCTTCATCTGCAACGATAAGCGTACGTTCAAACTGTCCGGTATTCTGCGCATTGATCCGGAAATAAGTAGAAAGCTCCATAGGACAGTGTACGCCCTTAGGAATATAAACAAATGAACCATCAGAAAACACTGCTGAGTTCAATGCCGCGTAAATATTATCTGTTTGAGGAACCACAGTTCCCAAATATTCTTTAACTAGCTCGGGATACTCCTGTACTGCTTCGCCAAAAGAACAGAATATAACTCCTTTTTCTTTCAACTTTTCGCGGAAAGTAGTCTTTACAGACACAGAGTCGAAAACAGCATCAACAGCTACAACACCTGCTAATATTTTCTGCTCGTCTAAAGGAATCCCCAATTTTGCAAAGGTCTCCAATAATTCGGGATCAACTTCGTCCATACTCTCCAATAGCTTTTTCGGCTTTGGGGCAGCATAATAAGAAAGGTCTTGAAAATCGACTTCTGGATTCTCGAAATTCTGCCACGTTGGCATCTTCATTTTCAAGAAATGTTGGAAAGCTTTCAATCGCCATTCTAGCAACCATTCTGGCTCGTTTTTCTTTGAAGATATCAGGCGAATAGTGTCTTCATTCAGTCCCTTGGGAGCAATGTCCATCTCAATATCGGTTGTAAAACCGTATTTGTACTCCTCCTGCTCCAGCTCTTTCAGTAATTCGTCGTCTTTGGTACTCATAATAATCTTCCCTTTTACCGAGTAGGCAACCCCCACTCTATTATAGGACTACAAAGCTACGACTTAAATAGCAATTAAATAGCATATTTTCATCGAGCTAGCCCTGTAAATCCCAATTTTGTGACAAAGATCACCTTTTTTTGTGCTCAGCACGCTTTCATGTCTCTTTTTTGACAAAGAAATGATTCCAACCGTCAAAAAAATAAAGTAACCCGTTTTCTTCAAAAGTACAGATATCCCTTGCTAAATTTCCTGTTATCATTCAAAAATAATTCCTATTTTTATATGACATAATTAGCATTAAAATTCACTTTTGAACGAAGAATATCAAACCTTTGGACAGGTGAAGCGAGATTAAAACGGAATTATGCCTAGTTATTTTTTGCCTAGCACATTCGCGAATGCAAACCATTTTATTTAAGTTTACAAATTGAAGTAAAATAACCCTATGTCTTATCAACCGGATAAATTAGATTTAAAAATATTACGGCTCTTGCAAGAAAACGGAAGAATTACAAACCTCCAACTTGCAACAAACATTGGTTTGTCTCCTGCTCCCACATTAGAACGAGTACGGAAACTGGAAAACTCAGGATTTATCAAAAGCTACCATGCTTTTGTTGATGAAGAAAAACTAGGCTTGGGGATAAAATCCTTCATCCAAATTTCTTTAGATTTCCATACGCATAATGCCATTCCTGAATTTGTAGAAGCTGTAAAAGCAATCCCAGAAGTCACAGAATGTCACCATGTTACTGGAAACTGTGATTTTATCCTAAAAGTTTACGTCAAAGATATCAAGGCATACGAGGGAGTTATTATGGAAAAGATTGCTAAAATCCCATTTGTAAAAACCTTCCAAACGATGATGATCATGTCAACCTCAAAAAAAGAGCCTATAGTACCACTAGAATACTAAGCTGAATGCAAGAGCAAACCATACCATACAACGACTTTGCAATAATATTGACCTGGCCCGATGCTACTATCAGAGGCGATGAAAAATGGATGATGTTTTTCAAAAAAATCGGGATAGTTAAGAATCTCAATTTTAAAGTGGGCCATACTGGTATTGTACTAATAGACCACAGAAATGGCAACATGTTGTTCTATGATTTTGGTAGATATATCGCTCCGCGAGGCTACGGCCGTGCAAGATCACAGTTTTCCGACCCATTGCTTGAAATTAAACTCAAAGCTAAGTTTATTGGGGGAAAAGTCAATAATCTGCGGGAGATTGTCGAACATTTCGAAGATCTCAAACCCGCGATGTATGGTGAAGGCAGACTGTTACTATCTGTTGTGGACGGCATCAATTTTTCAATGGCACGGGCCTACGGAGACCACTGTGTGATGCAAGGGACCTATCCTTATGGCGCGGTAGCCCGTAACAATAACAATTGTTCTCGCTTCATCACAAGAATGCTCATAAAATCCTCACAACGCTTTCACTTTTGGCATATGATTAATCTTCCAGAGACTATCAAATCCAGCCCTGTTAGCAATTTAGTCAACACTGTAAGTGACAGAATGATTTACTCTTACGCACCCGAAGATGGCCTTAATCATTTTCGGATGAATAGATTCCAATCCTTTTGGTTCTTGGTAAAACAACTCAGCGACAATGTCTTTCAAACAAAGGCAAACCTCCTTCCTACAGATCAGATCATCGGTGCCGTGCATTATCGTTCGAAACCAATCAGTATCCCCAAAGATGCCATGTATCTAGGTGGAGTTGGGGATGGCGCTTGGTATACCGTATCTCCGCAAGAGGACAAACACCTTATAATAAAACGATTTACAACATCCGGGAAATTGGAGTATGTGGTTCTAGGTGAAGCAGAAGATGCTTTTGACCCGACAGAATCATATGAGATTACCTACGACAGCAATCTGCTCGTTACACATATTCTCCAACAAGGAAACAAACTTCGGATTAAGCATATCAAGCAACTCGAAGCAAAACAGTACACCTACAATCATATTCAAGAAAGATACGCCTAGTCAAGCTGCCAGTCGATAGATCCACGCCCATGCTGTTCGAGGTAGGCATTGCTTTTTGAAAAGTGCTTGGATCCAAAAAATCCACGGTAGACCGAAAGAGGAGAAGGATGTACGGCCTTTAAGACCAAATGCTTGCTGTGATCAATCAACACCGATTTCTTTTGTGCATACGATCCCCACAACACGAACACAACGTGACTCAACTCTTTAGAAATCTGAGCTATCACCTGATCAGTAAATTCTTCCCACCCTTGCTTTTGATGAGAAGCTGCCTGATGTGCCCGGACTGTAAGTGTTGCATTAAGTAACAGAACTCCCTGCGTGGCCCACTTTGTCAGATCACCAGATTTTGGGTAAGAAAAACCAGGAATATCTGTAGTAAGTTCTGCAAAAATATTCTTCAAAGAAGGCGGATGCATTATTCCATTTGGAACGGAAAAAGACAATCCATGAGCCTGTCCTACATTATGATAGGGGTCTTGACCTAAAATCACGACTTTCACATCTGGAAGAGCGGTCAGCCGAAAAGCATTAAAGACCTGCTCCTGTGGAGGGAAGACAACGTGTTCACGGCGTTCCTGCTGCACAAACGCAGATAGATGACGCATACGCTCTTGTTTAAATAATGGTTTTAACAACTCATCCCAACTTTCATCAAATAGCTTTTCCATGTATCCAAACTTAGATAAAATGCCTTATATTAACGAACACAAAACTAAAAAAACAAATACTAATCGGCGCCACGTAAATTCTTGTGGTTATGCTTTCGTTTATAAAACGACTGCTTTAAAGTGGACTCTCCGGAAATGATAGAAATATTGCCGTCTTCTTCAAACATCGCCAACTTCACGTCCTTAATGTGCTCTACACCATGCTCCCTCATGGCTTCATACAACTCATCCGCCGATATCCCAATCTTACTAAGCATATCAAAATCAGGCTTTCCCTTATGTACCAGCACCTGCGGCTTCTGTTCCACAATTTTTTGGAAAAACTTACTCTTCAACACCACTCTTTTGATAAAGAAATTAACAAGAAAAAGAACAAGCGCGGCCAGCAAGCCTCCTCCTAAGCTTGTATCATCCCCTACCATTGCATTCTGCACAGCATTACTGATCAGCAATATCAAAATGACATCCACTGTGTTAAGTTGTGAGAGTTCCTTCTTTCCAAAAAAACGGATCGCAATCAGCATGAAAAGGTAAACCGCTACACAACGGACAATAACATTCAAATATATTTCCATCGAATTTCCTTTCTACAAGATAAGATAAAAATTACAATTCCCATTTCCTCCCCTTTCGTATTCTTATAAAATAGTATCTAAAAGAGCTTGGATGGCATCAAAACATCCGCTTGAATACTTTTATACGTCAAACCTGTTGGATAACACCTTAAATTAACAGATATTTGCATCTATAATATAGTTATAGATTAAAATGTCAAATTTAGTACGTATAATTCTAAGTAGCCTCCTATTAATAGGTACTGTGGCTCTTTTTTGGTTTGGTCACTGGGGCTGGGGGATTTTAGGAATATTAATCACTATTCTTGCCTGGGTTACGGTATTTTTCAATGAGAACATGCTTATTGCACAGTGGTATTTTAGAAAACAAGATATCCCCAATGCAGAAAAATGGCTAAATAAGATTAAAAACTACGAATCACAGCTTATCACGGCTCAACACGGATATTATCACTTATTACTGGGCTTAATCGAATCACAACGAGCTCCAATGCAGTCTGAAAAATTCTTTAAGAAAGCGCTTTCTTTAGGCTTACATATGGATCACAACGTAGCTTTAGCAAAATTAAGTCTAGCAGGCGTAATGATGGCTAAACGAAACAAGCGAGAAGCAGAAAAGCTGCTACAGGAAGCCAAAAGAGCCGATAAGAACAAATTGCTGGCAGATCAGATTAAAATGATGAAAGATCAAATGACGATGATGGATAAGCAACAATTCCGTTATTCAAGATAACAAAAAAGAGGCAATCTAAACTAGATTACCTCTTTTGTTATAAGTCTATTATTATCTCCAAAAACTTGCCTTGCTCAGTGCTATCTTCAAAAACCAGCTTACACTGTTGTGGTAGCCCCCACTGTTTTTTCCAACCAGACGTCTGAATAGTCAACTTAACAGGAGCATCTTCTTCCAATAAATAATTTAGGTAGTTCTGTCGATCCTTAGCCAAGAGCCGAACCTTCCCCATTTGCATCAAGTCATATAAATAAACCTGTCCTTTTGAATCGACAATACCTGAGGCAAAACTATTAAGCCTAAACTCTCTAGTCCCTCTTTCATAAGATATAAGATAGAGCTCAACTGTGGCAGTATCACCTTTTGCTGATAAGGAAACCCCTTTTACATCAATCTGTATATCATCGACCAGAACAGGCCCTTCGTCCGCACTTTGTCCAAAAGAATAAAACGTAACCGTAGAAAAAACAAACGTGATAAGTATAACTAGCGTTCTCATTAACGTAAGCGATCTGCAGATTTAATTAATTTTTCATCCTTACGGATACCACCAATAGCCATCGCCAGAAATATGATGGCAATAGGCAACAGGAAAAAACCCACACCTATATTCTGTGCTCCGAAAGACTGAGAAATAAGACTTAACGTATCCGTTGCGGATACAAATAGCCAAATTCCAAATAAACAGATCAGGGCGATTTCCACAAAAATCAATGTTAATTGTCTTTTTCTATTCTTATATAGAAATATGGTCACAATAGGTATAAATCCTAATACAGCGGTTGCAATGCTCTGCAATAAGTAACTCTCTTGTTTAACACTCTCGTTGTTAACGGCAGCGTAAGAACCGGTCACCAAAAGCTTTTTGCCCAATCCAACCAAATCGGTATAATTTAAATAGGGAAAAACAAATAACCCAAGAATAACAACTGCGGCCAATAACAACCAGATGGACTGAATACGTTGAATCATAACTTTACTTTCTTATTATAACGCAAACTTATATAAAATGCTTTGCATTCACCAACACCTAATGAAAAAGCACTATGCAATCACTAAAACTATTATTATTATCTTTGTTCTGTGGAGGGAAAAAAACGGTTTTTTATGGAGATAGCCTATGATGGCAGCTCATATCATGGTTGGCAGGTTCAACCTAATGCAATATCAGTTCAAGAGAAGCTAAATCATGCTTTGCACACCCTGACCAGAGAAAACATGGAAACGACCGGGGCTGGAAGAACTGACACAGGAGTGCATGCTAAACAGTTATTCGTGCATTTTGACAGCGAAAATCCTCACTTTTCATCTGCATTGGAAAAGTTCAAACAGTCTTTAAATGCCCTACTCCCCTACGACATAGCGATCAAAAGAGTTTTTGAAGTATCTCCTGATGCACACGCTCGATTCGATGCGACATCCCGTAGTTACGAATACCATATACATATTCACAAAAACCCCTTCTTCATCAATAGGTCATGGCACGTACGTGAACTTCCAAATATCGACAAGATGAACGAGGCCGCTCAATATCTTTTGGGAACAAAGGATTTTTCATGTTTCAGTAAGTCAAACACACAGGTTCATACTAATATATGTACCATCACCGAAGCGCGGTGGATACAACAGGGAGATACTGCTGTATTTAAGATTACCGCAGATCGGTTCCTAAGGAACATGGTACGGGCTATTGTAGGCACACTCTTGAAGATAGGCTCACAAGACCTACCGACTTCCTACCTCACAGATGTACTATCGAGTAAGGACAGATCAATGGCAGGCACCTCAGTCCCCGCCCATGGATTATACTTAACCCAAGTTCTTTACCCCTACGTATGAGTAGCCCTCTACAAATCACATACCCTTAATTGATTCGGATGAAAAAGGAGAAGATAACAGGCAGCACCTATGATAGCAGACTGCTCAACAGATTAGCAAAGTATATGCGCCCATATAGCAGCACTTTTTGGGTGTCAGTCATACTTACAATCCTTCTAGCCGCCGTAGCTCCAGCGCTCCCCCTTCTGATTGAACATACGTTGGACAACTATATCCTCAATGGCCAATATGATGGTCTAAACACCATGTTGGCACTGATGATTCTGCTTTTGGTATTGCAGACTATAATACGCTACTTCCATACGTTGATGACCAATACCCTGGGACAGTCGGTCATTCGGGATATACGCATCCAGGTTTTCAATCATATTACCAATCTCCGACTTAAATACTTTGATAATACGCCTATAGGAAGGTTAATTACCCGAACTATCTCCGATCTGGAAACCATAGCTAACATATTCTCAGAAGGCTTGATACAGATTATTGGTGATCTATTGCAGTTGGTCGTGATTCTGGCCGTGATGTTCTACACGGATTGGAGGCTCACATTGATTGTATTGGTACCTATGCCATTAATGATAGCCGCAACCTATGTTTTTAAAGAAGCCATGAAATCTGCTTTCCAAAGTGTAAGGTTATGGATCGCAAATTTAAATACCTTCTTACAGGAACATATTTCAGGTATGGCAATCATACAATATTTTGCGCGGGAGGACCAGGAAATGCGCAAATTTGAGGCTATCAATAAAGAACACCGCAATGCACACATCCGTGCAAACTGGTATTTTTCTATTTTTTTCCCTGTATTAGAGATAATTGTTGCCATAGCTACTGGATTATTAGTTTGGTACGGTTCTAAGCAGATCATTGCAGACATTATATCTCCTGGTGTCGTGGTCGCATTCATCATGTACATCAATATGATATTCCGTCCTATCCGTGAGTTGATCGACAAGTTCAATACTCTGCAGATGGGAATGGTCTCTGCAGAACGGATATTCGATATTTTGGACACAGACGAGTTTACGCCTAATGCAGGCACCCTAAAAGACAAGGAAATAAAAGGGGCCATCGAATTCAAAAACGTATGGTTTGCCTACGATAATGAAAAATGGGTATTGAAGGATGTGAGCTTTAGCGTCGCTCCAGGAGAGACACTAGCTCTTGTAGGGGCCACAGGTGCTGGCAAATCTTCTATAATCAGTATATTAAGCCGATTTTACGAGATACAAAAAGGTCAAATATTGTTGGATGGAATTGATATTAAAGAATATGATCTTAACTTTCTCCGCACCAACATTTCTATCGTATTACAAGACGTCTTTCTATTCTCGGATACGGTCAAAAACAACATATCATTAAATGATTCGACCATCCCTACAGAAAAAATTATTGATGCAGCAAAAAAAGTTGGAGCTTTTGATTTTATCAATAGGTTACCTAACCAATTTGATTATGAAGTACAGGAACGGGGTGCTACATTATCTGCAGGTCAGGCGCAGCTGGTTTCCTTTATCCGGGCACTGGTACACGAGCCAAAGATCCTCGTTCTAGACGAAGCTACATCATCAATAGATACCGAAACAGAGGAAATGATACAAGCGGCCATAGACAATCTTATGGACGGCAGAACGGCTATCGTCATAGCACACCGTTTATCCACTATTCAAAAAGCGGATAAGATTATCGTTCTGGATAAGGGTGAGGTAAAAGAAATCGGCTCACATCAGGAACTCCTGATAATAGATGGATATTACAAAAAGCTATACGAGCTACAGTTCAACTCGACAGGTATATAAAAAAATCCCCTAAGTCGAGCAAAGGGGATTTACAGTCTATAAAAAAGAAGAGAGAGAGAAATATTTATAAAACTGCAATTAGTGCCTAGGCATTTATTATAATAAATAAGTAAACACCTAGGTCTTAATATCTTTAATTTATAAGTTGATATACCTCACGCATGTAATAAGCTTCCTGTAGTGTGCTTGTAAAGTCCCTCCATTCGTCCTCCGAAAACGTAAATAGGATTTCCTGTACAGGAGTGGGGAGCAATACGCGAAATACGCCATCTGGAAAACCTAAAAATTCCTCAGCACCAATTTTTTTACTTATTTCTTCCAAGAAACAATCATATTGCAATGAAGTAAATGTTAGAATAAAAGCCCCTTGCCATATATAGTGGTTCTTGCATTTACTGCAATAACTGATGGTTGTACTACCCTTTGAGCCTAGTGTTATTGATTGACACATAAGTAATATATTTATTTAGACCAAATATAAATAAAAGAGTGGTAATAGAAAAGCTTTTATTAAAAATAATTTTACCACAGGTATAATCGCTTGAAAAAGCGCCTTTGATTTCCAACAGGTTCAATTACGTCAACCACAAATCAGGCAAAGTCTATATTAACTAGATTTGGTATGCTTTGAAAAACCGAATTAAAGCAAAGGGACTGACTCCATTTTCAGAAGTCAGTCCCTTTACCTATTTAGTTACTTAACTAATTCAACCCTCTCTTTTTCATCAAATGAATCGGATCTGGATCTTTTCCTCTAAAGGCTCTATACAATTCGGCAGGATCTCCTGTTCCGCCTTTTTCCAAAATATTCTTGCGGAATGACTCGGCAGTAGCCTGATCAAATAATCCTTTTTCCTTAAATGCTGCAAAAGCATCAGAATCTAATACCTCTGCCCATATGTAAGCATAATATCCTGCAGAGTATCCTCCAGAAAAGATATGCTGAAAATATGTACTTCTGTAGCGTGGAATAATCGCATCAATTAAGCCTACTTTCGCCATCGCTGCTTTTTCAAACGTATTAGCATCTGTAGTGATAGGAGAAGTCGCTGCATGGTAATTCATATCCAATAGTGACGCTGCAACATATTCTGTTGTTGCAAATCCCTGGTCGAAAGTACCCGCTTTTTCCATTTTAGCGATTAATGAATCAGGAATCGCTTCTCCAGTTTTGTAATGCTTAGCGTACGTTTTCAACACTTCTGGATCTGCGGCCCAGTTTTCCATCACCTGAGACGGCAACTCTACAAAATCGCGCGACACAGAAGTACCTGCCAATGACTTATATTTAACATTAGAGAATAGGCCGTGCAATGCGTGTCCAAACTCATGGAATAATGTTGTAGCTTCATCGAAAGTCAATAATGCAGGCTGATCGCCAACCGGTTTCGTAAAATTACATACAATAGAGATTACAGGTGCTACACGCTTACCATCTTTCGTCTGCTGGCTACGGTACGATGTCATCCATGCTCCTCCGCGTTTCGAATCGCGAGGAAAGAAATCAGCATATAATAATCCTAAATGTGAACCATCTTTATCTTTTACTTCATACACTTCAACTTCTTCATGGTAGGTAGGCACATTATTCAATGCTACAAAAGTGATCCCCCATAGCTTCGTTGCTGTCGAAAAAGCTCCCTCGCGTACTGCAGAAAGACCAAAATAAGGTTTTATCTCTTCCTCGTTTAAAGCAAAACGCTTAACACGGATTTTCTCTGCATAATATCTCCAGTCATACGGCGCTACCTTAAAAGTATCTTTTGCAGCTTCGATCTCCTTTTGAATATCAGCGGCTTCAACCTTAGCTTTTGCCAATGCTGGTCCCCACAGTTTATTTAATAAGCTATATACGTTTGTAGGATTTCCTGCCATCGACTCCTCTAATACATAAGCGGCGTGCGAAGCATATCCTAAAAGTTTAGCTTTATCTAAACGTAGGTTGGCGATTTTCATCAGATCAGCCTTGTTATCATTATCATTGCCATTATTGGCTCTGGATTGATATGCGTTCCATATTGCCTTGCGCAGATCTCTATTGTCTGCATATTGCAAAAATGGCATTACTGAAGGATTAGAAAGTGTAAATACCCACTTGCCTTCTTTACCTTTAGCTTTTGCCGTCTCAGCAGCTGCCGCAATCAAACCATCAGGAAGACCCGCTAAATCTTCTTTCTTATCAACTACCAACTCATAAGCATTAGTCTCCGCTAATAGATTTTGTCCAAATTGCGTAGTCAGAACAGAAAGATCTGCGTTGATCTGCTTTAATTTATTTTTATCCGCATCTGACAAATTCGCTCCTGCACGTACAAATCCTTTATACGTTTCTTCTAGTAACTTCTTGTCTTCTGCATCTAGGCCTAACTCATCTTTCTTTGCATATACTGCTTTCACCTTGCCAAAGAGCTTGGCATTCAACTGGATCTCATCGCTATGGGCCGAGATTAACGGCGCCATATCCTTAGCTATTGCCTGGATAGTATCATTAGTATTTGCCGAGTTCAGGTTGTAGAACACCGTTGATACATTCCCTAATAAAGCACCAGCATTCTCTAAAGCTACGATTGTATTAGTAAAACTAGGTTCTTCCGTATTGTTAATGATACTGTCAATTTCTAAGTTGTGCTGTTTGAGCGCCTCTTGAAAAGCAGGTCTAAAATGCTCATCTTTGATTTTGTCAAAAGGAGGAACATTAAATGGCGTATCGTATGCCGTCAAAAATGGATTATCCGAATCCTTACTCTTTTCTTCGTTGTTACACCCTACAAAAATGGAGGCAACAACCAAAAATGGAATGAAGCTTTTTTTACTCATTTCAATCTATTTATTTTTCTTCTGTTTTTTGTTCTATTTAGCTAAAGCATCCGTCATAGTAATAATGACGATTCTTACGTGCTCTTCGATTCACACTTCGGTTTCAACTTGTTCCTGCAAACTTAGATAAATTTCACGACAAATCCGGTCTTCACCGCTTATTTACTGACATTCACCGAAAAGAGCATGAAAGATTCGCGACCGATATATACCTTTGAAAAGCAAACAACTATTCTAGCTCAAATTTAATATAATGAGTATGTTACAAAATTTTTTCTGGTGGTGTGCCGGCGTGCACAGAGAAACTCTATCCAATTTTCCAGAAGAACATAGCAAATACGTCAGTATCGGCGCCACAATTTTCTTTACAGGCCTTTTCGCTAGTTTGGCAGGCGGATATGCACTTTACTTTGTATTCAGCGGTAGCCCCTTCGCCTTCTTATACGCTTCAGTTTTTGGAATAATATGGGGACTAGCGATATTCAATCTCGACAGATATATTGTACTCAGTCTGGACAAGTCGAGCGCTCTAAGCAAACAGCTATTACAGGCATTACCCCGTATTCTACTTGCTATCTTAATAGGTATCGTTATTTCTCGCCCCTTAGAACTCAAAATATTTGATAAAGAGATAAAGGAACACTTACGGGTTGAATATCTAAAACAGCAACAGGCGCGTATTGATACATTAAACCATACTTTTGAAAACAAATATCAAGTAGAGTATGGACAATTACTTCGTCTTAAATCTCAAGCTGACTCGCTAGAATCTACCATCAAAACTTCTAGGCAACAGCTCAACCATGAAATATTTGGGACAAAAACCGCTGAAACCTCGGGGGTGTTGGGCTATGGCCCTTATGCGAAGCGCAAAGAAGAAAGTCTCCAAAAAGAAGAAGTCTTTTTAGATACGCTAAGAAACAGGATACAGCAAAAAGAAAGTCAACTTTTAGTACGAAAAGAGAAAGAAGGACTATTCGACCAAAAAATATTATCAAACACTAGTCTGGACAGTGCTATAAATATAGCGGGCTTTGCTGACCGAAATGCGGCATTGGCAAACCTTCATAAAAAACCGGATGGCACGGAGGATAGCTCAACAAAATACGCGGTTATCTTTATTGCTTTACTTTTCGTTTTTTTTGAGTGTCTTCCGGTTTTTGTCAAACTAATGAGTGCCAAAGACCCTTATGACATGGCTATCCGAAGCCAGCGAACCATACACCAACTTGAATCTGCCTCAAATGTAGACATCGAAAAGAATGCACTAAATCAGTTGATTCCGCAACGCACGGATATAGCCATACAGAGACGGATGGATAAGCTCTCAGAAAACTACGAAAAGTCGAAAAATCAAGAATAAATCTGTGAAATAATAGTTGTCTATTAAACTTTTTAGCGTTTTTGGAATCATATTTGGTATAAGACAATATGATAGTGTAATTAAACGCAACAAATATGAACAAACAATTACTTAAGACCCTTACTCTTCTATTGGGTCTGCTAGGCTTGACAACGATGACTATGGCTCAATCTGTTTTAAAACAAAATACAGACATATTTCCAACTCCTGAAGCAGGATATAAGAAAATGATTATTGAAGTCCCTCACTCGAAGAATGATGACAACAAGAAAATCGAATTCAGTGTGGGTAAATGGATGGAGGTAGACGGCTGTAACCATTTCTCTCTCCAAGGGACATTAGAAAAGAAAGATTTGCAAGGCTGGGGCTATGACTACTATACCTTTAAAACAAATGGTAATGTAGCATCGACTCAAATGGCTTGTCCTGGAGCTCCAAACAGACACTTATTTGTCTCAGCCCAACCTGAAATGGTACGTTACAATGGAAAGCTACCAATTGTAATATATGTTCCCGAGGGATATGAGGTACAATTCAAAATCTATAAAGCAGAGGAAGATGTCTATGTGGCTGCAGAAGAACCTGCTAAGAAAAAATAGACTACATAAAGGTTTGGAAATAAAAAAGGCCAGTCAAATTTGACTGGCCTTTTTTATGTATTATCCTTTTTTATTCACCTTACGTTCGTTTTCCGTTAGGTAAATTTTACGTAAGCGGATAGACTGAGGTGTTACCTCAATATACTCGTCTCCTTGAATGTATTCCATTGATTCCTCTAACGAGAACTTAATAGCAGGAGCAATACGTGTGTTATCATCCGTACCGGACGCACGCATATTTGTCAATTGCTTAGCTTTAACAATATTAATTGTCAAATCA
This sequence comes from Sphingobacterium sp., assembly GCA_031277715.1. Taxonomy (GTDB): domain Bacteria; phylum Bacteroidota; class Bacteroidia; order Sphingobacteriales; family Sphingobacteriaceae; genus Sphingobacterium. The sequence goes on from JAITLW010000371.1 coordinate 26,101, forward strand.
TTGTCTCTGATATGCTCTCCTAAAATCTGTCCTTCGTAGATTTCTACTCCTGGTTCAACAAAGAACTTACCACGATCTTGTAACTTATCAATAGAGTAAGCTGTAGTAGTACCTTTATCTAAAGAAATCAATACACCGTGTAGACGGCCAGGGATTGTTCCTTTCCAAGGCTCGTAACCTTTAAGACGGTGTGCCATTACAGCCTCTCCAGCTGTAGCAGTCAGGATGTTGTTACGTAATCCGATGATACCGCGTGACGGAATTTCGAATTCCAAGTGCTGCATTTCACCTTTTGCTTCCATAATCAATAACTCACCTTTACGTTGTGTTACCAATTCGATTACTTTACCAGACACATCACCAGGAACATCGACTACCAATACCTCTACTGGCTCGCACTTTTTACCATCAATTTCTTTAACAATAACCTGTGGCTGTCCTACTTGTAATTCATAGCCCTCACGACGCATAGTTTCAATAAGTACGGACAAGTGTAAGATACCACGACCGTATACCAACCATGCATCAGGAGATTCAGTTGGAACAACACGTAACGCTAAGTTTTTCTCTAATTCTTTCTGTAAACGGTCATGAATATGACGAGAAGTAACTAATTTACCTTCTTTACCAAAGAAAGGCGAGTTATTAATCGTAAACAACATGTTCATTGTAGGTTCATCGATTTGGATAACCTCCAATTGCTCAGGGTTCTCAAAATCAGCGATAGTATCTCCAATATCAAAACCTTCAATACCTACCACCGCACAAATATCACCCGCTTTGACCTCGGAAACTTTAAGACGTCCTAGTCCTTCAAATATTTGAAGTTCTTTAACACGGCTTTTAACAATCTTGCCATCACGTTTTACTAAGGAAACAGGTTGGTTTTCTTTAATAGTACCACGTGCTACACGACCAATCGCTATACGGCCAACAAATGTAGAGTAATCTAAAGATGTAATCTGCATCTGTAATGTACCCTCATTTTGTGGCGCAGCTGGAATATGCTCAATAATTGCATCTAACAATGCACTAAAGTCCTGTGTTGGTTGTTTCCAGTCTGTAGACATCCATCCTTGTTTTGATGAACCGTATAATACAGGAAATTCTAATTGCTCTTCCGTAGCATCTAAGCTAAAGAATAGATCAAAAACATTTTCATATACTTCATCTGGACGACAGTTTTCCTTATCCACCTTATTAACAACGACAATAGGTTTTAATCCTAATGCCAAAGCCTTTTGAGTAACGAAACGTGTCTGAGGCATAGGCCCTTCAAAGGCGTCACACAACAACACTACACCATCCGCCATTTTTAGTACACGCTCGACCTCTCCGCCAAAATCGGCGTGACCAGGGGTATCAATTACATTGATTTTAACATCTTTGTATTTGACAGCAACATTCTTCGAAACGATTGTAATACCTCGTTCACGTTCTAGATCGTTGTTATCTAAGATTAAATCACCTGTACCATCATTATCTCTAAACTGGTTCGTGAAATGTAAGATTTTGTCAACTAACGTTGTTTTTCCGTGATCGACGTGAGCGATAATCGCTATATTTCTAATATTTTGCATCTAGCAAGTAAATTTGTTTTAAATTCAGGGTGCAAAGATAATTATTTTACACCTCAAATTTTAGTATTTTATATTATTATTTTGTTAACCTTCCGATTTCACCTTCAAACACTTAGGACATTTTTACACCAAAAACCGCTCATCGAGATCTGTTATGGTATTAGCAATGTCTTTTCCCGTCCTCAGTTAACAAGTAATTTGAGCATTTACGAGATTACGCCAAGGGCTTTCCCTACCTTCGTAAATGCCGCAATCGCCTTATCTAGATGCGCTCTATCATGAGCTGCTGAAATCTGTACGCGGATACGTGCTTTCCCTTGTGGCACTACTGGATAATAGAAACCAATTACATAAATTCCCTCTTCCAACATTTTAGCGGCAAACTCCTGCGCCAACTTAGCATCATAAAGCATAACAGGAACGATAGGGTGAAAACCAGGTTTAATATCGAAACCTGCGGCTGTCATCTGCTCACGGAAGTATAACGTATTCTCTTCTAACTTATCACGTAGCTCTGTTGTTTCACTCAACATGTCCAAAACTGCAACCGATGCACCTGTAATTGCTGGAGCTAATGTATTAGAGAATAAATATGGTCTAGACCGTTGACGCAACATATCGATGATTTCCTTTTTACCAGAAGTGAATCCACCTGATGCACCACCTAAAGCCTTACCTAATGTACCTGTTATAATATCAATACGATCTATAACATTAAACAACTCATGCGTACCGCGACCTGTTTTACCAATGAAACCAGAACAGTGGGATTCGTCGATCATCACTAAGGCTTCATACTTGTCTGCCAAATCACAGATTTTATCCAATGGAGCCACCGATCCATCCATAGAGAAAGCTCCATCAGTAACGATTATTTTGTGACGGGCACCAGAAGCAGCTTGTAACTGCGCTTCCAAATCCTCCATATCACAGTTTTTATAGCGGAAACGCTGCGCTTTACACAGACGTACACCATCAATTATTGAAGCGTGATTCAACTCATCTGAAATGATTGCATCTTCTGCACCAAACAAAGGTTCAAATACACCACCGTTGGCATCAAATGCTGCTGCATAAAGAATCGTGTCTTCCGTTCCCAAAAAACTAGACAACTTTGCTTCCAGTTCTTTGTGTACATCTTGTGTACCACATATAAAACGTACAGAAGACATACCGTAGCCGTGATCATCGATAGCTTTTTTCGCTGCTGCTACAACCTTCGGATGAGAAGAAAGTCCCAAATAATTATTCGCACAAAAGTTGACAACCTCCTGTCCAGTGCTTACTTTAATATCCGCTCCTTGAGGAGTTACGATAATACGTTCCTCTTTATAAAGTCCTGCTTCTTTGATTGCAGCCAACTCTTTTTCCAATGCTGGCTTTAACGTTTTGTACATATGAATAAAATTTATAATTTTAAAATATCCATAGCGTTAGGGCCTTAGGACATTTGATTCTTGTCCCAAAGATAGCAGAATTTTACCACACCGCAGTACGAAATCGTTTGTCTGAATATTATCTAACCCCTATTATTTAGTCCGTGTCCAGGTTTCAGAACGCCCAAACATACTAATACCTATGAATCCACGAATATCCAAAGCATTATCTCCCTTAAGCTTCATTTTACAACTATATGTCTTGCCACTTTTCGGGTCGTAGATTTCTCCACCCTCATAGGAAGTCCCTTTTTTTGTAAAGTTGTTAAGAATCACAACACCATTTAAAGCACGGCTTCTCAGCTTTTCATCTGGATTTTTCTCGTCTTTCTTCGTCTTGTCTTTGACTAAGTACAACTTACCAAAAAACTTGCCACCCGATTCATAAATCTCTACCTTCCCCTCCCCACTTGGATTTAACCAAGCGCCTACAATAGGATCCTTACCTTGCGCATAAGATACCATGGTAAACATTAGCGCTACAAAAGAAAATAATAACTGTCTCATAATATAATCAAGTTTAAAATGCATATTAAAGATAACACATTTTTTGTATGCATGCATAGCAAATAAATATTTTAACCAATAGCTCTATAATTGGGCTTGGGGGCGTTGTATTTGGCACTAATTTTGAATACTGTTTACAAAACAGGTACTATTATGAGATTCATTATTTCCCTTTTATTGACAGGACTTGTCGTTGCAATTGCAGCTTACGTCATTCCTGGAGCTCATGTTGAAGGCTTTGGATGGGCTATTGTCACCGGCTTGGTAATTGGTTTTGTAAATGCTATAGTGGGCGGGGTGTTAAGGTTATTTACTTTCCCTTTAAACTGGCTGACCTTTGGTCTGGTTTCATTCATCATCACCGTTCTTATGATTATGTTAAGTGATTCCATTATGGGATCTAAGTTTGACGTTGATGGCTTTTGGAACGCAGCTCTGTTTGCAATCGTCGTTGCTATAATCGAGATGCTATTAGATAGCATGTTAAGCCGAAAGAAATAAATCAAGACACAAAAAAAGCCCCCGTCTATTGTATGCAAGGGCTTTTGAGGTTAATATAGGGATGGAAAATCCTTTCGTATGATGAAGTCGATCTACTAGAACGAACAACAAATCTAACATATAGTCTACTATTGTCCGAATATTTAGGGGGGACAAAACAGGGACAATTTGCAAAAAAGGTGATTAAAGCTAATCAGATAATATAAAAAGCCTCCACAGAATATTCT
>JAITLW010000375.1 GCA_031277715.1 Sphingobacterium sp.
AATCAACATTTTTTCCAGATCCTCAATCGGTTTCGAAGCGAAGAAGTCCCCGAAGATTTTGACAGCATCAATTGTCCCTCCTTGCAAAACATCTAAATGAAGCTCGATATAGCCAGCAGGGATTTTAATCGCATTATTAAAATTATACTTCGGCGAAAAGCCAAAGTTCCAGTCCCAGGTACTGTATTTATCATCGATCAGTTTTTCCACTCCTTTGATGTCGTCTTCCGTCAGTTCGTACAGCGCTGTCTCTGGGTTGTCAACCGCCATCTGCTTGATCAGTGCTTGTTTCAAATCCTCAAGAGTGACCGTGTCGGAGACATATTCTTTTAGATTCACTACCCGCGACCGGTTGGATTTGACCGCCTTATCTTTATATTTTAAAGGGTTTATCTTTAGCGCATCCGACAGTACACTCATATCCGAATCAAAGAGTATAGTTCCATGCTGAATCATTTTACCCCCTTTGGCCAGCTTGGCATTGCCACTGAACTTTTTGCCGTCGACCAGCAAGTCATTGCGTCCTTCCAATTGCCCCGGGATATTAAACTGATGCAGTACATTCAGTACGGGCTGTGTAAACGTTGCAAAGTCCAAAAACTCGTTTTCATTCAATTTGGTATGAAAGGAGAAATTTAGATTTCCCAAGTCATGATACACAGCGCCACCCCCCGACATACGGCGTACCACCTTAATCGCTTTTTCCTTTACATAATCCAGATTGACCTCTGCTAGGGTATTTTGAAACTTCCCCACGATAATCGAAGGAGCGTTAACATACAATAAAAAAATAGCTTCAGTAGGGTATTTGTACAATAAGTACTCTTCTAGCGCAATATTGAAATAAGCATTATTAGAAGGAGAGTTGATAATAAGCATAGCCTCGTTTATTTGATTCAAAACTACCGAAAATATTGACATTGGCTTGTCAAAACTTAATTAATGTTCTTTATCATTTACCTATCCAGTCGACGAGTTCAGCCGTATCTACAATATTCCACGAATGTGGGTTTCGATCTCCAGTCTGCTTCCTTACCCCTTCGATTTTACTCCGTATAAGTTCCATCTTAAGGTCCGGATGTTTTCTTTTGATGTAGTTTACATACACCGATTGGTCCAAGAGGTTTAAATCCAATAGATCCCTTTTACGGATTCCGATCTGCCATTCTAAAGCCGGTTCATTGTAGATCCTTATGTTGATCCCTTTTGCGTGAGGAGGAGTGGTTCCAGCTAGGTTATTGATGTTTACTACCGAAAGCGAGGCCAGCTTTTCCTCATTCAGCTCGCCAATCTCCATTTTGAGTGTTTCGCTCAGAAAGTCCTCGTCGTATTTTAGCTCCGAAGCCAGTAATCTGTTCAGATCCAATGGAGGGTCTATTGCAAAGACATGGCTTATATTTAAGGCACTCATCGTACTATCTTTAACGGTACAGGCTTTCAGAACTCTTGTGCCCCCTATAGAGAAACCTCCTAATATAATCGGTATATCTTGCCTTAGGCTGGACGCATGGATGTATTGCGTTATTAATTTACCCAGTCTATTGATAGTTACATCAGATAGATCGAATTTATCTCCCCTTTGCGACAAGACGGGGACAATTACAGCGTAGTTTAACTCGTTTAAGACGTGCGGGAGATTTGACTCAAAGAAAATCGATAGTGGCGGATCGAATAATCCCGGTAATAATACAACCAACCCCTTTGTTTCATTTGGGCGAGGAGCATGCAACGTATAGTTGAAGTTCTCGACCTGAGTCGAATCACTTTTTGCTAACCCCTTTGGTAGCTGGGCAAGACATTGATCTATTCCCGCGCAGAGTAAGAGGATGAATGCAAGGTGTTTGTATAGAAACCTGTGTTTTTTGATCATTAGATTATTCATTTAGACTCCGGCTAGAAAACCGAGCACGTTATTTAATTTTATAATTGCATCGTTAGGTAAAAATGAATTTTGTAACTCTCCTTATACATTAAGTCTTTTTACAGTGGAAATATACAGATTATTTGTTGAACTCCTAATCAATAGAACTTACATACATCAATAAAAAATTGCTCCGCAGAAATATCAACAATTTAAAAATTAGCATAATTTAAAATGCACAACGGGTTAAGATATCAGATTCTTATGAAGTGTTCATTCTCATTATAGGTTTATTATTTAGAATAATTTTAAATAATTATTACCTTTGCCTCGTTATATGAAACAAGATTGGTTGGGAATAATACAGGGCGACGAACAAAGTTTTGTCCGTTTATACGATGCTTATTACAAGCCTCTTTTTCATTTTGGACTAAAGATTCGCCGAGATAGGGAGTTGATTAAAGAATGTATACACATTTTATTTTGCGAATTATGGGAAAGACACGATCGCTTACCCATCGAGACCCTGCAACCTAAGTTTTACCTCTTTACCTGGTTCAAGCGCATCGTTCTTCGTAATTTGCCTAAAGAAGAAATAGAGCTTTCAGCTGTTTTCGACGAACCTTTGGAAGATTCCATTGAAGAGCAGCGGATCGAGATTGAGCAAATTATTGAAATGCAGCAGAAATTAGAACTGGCCTTGTCTCGGTTGACGAAGAAGCAACGTCGTTTTATCCAGCTTAGGTTTTTTGAAAACAAGTCTTATGAGGAAATTAGTACGTTAGAAAACGCCTCTGTTCGCACTGTTTATAACGTTATTTATGAGGCCTTGAAGACCCTTAGAGGCAGTTTCGTCTATGAAAGTTTACTTATTTTTATTTTTTCTAAATAAAAACAGGTAAAAAAGAGAGTTTTCTTGCACTACTCTATAATATGCAAGATAAGTTCGATAGTCCACCATCTATAGAAGAGTTAATAGTTGATATATCTTTTGTCCATTTTTGTTTATCGTCAAATGCTGAAGATGTTGTTTTGTGGAATACCTGGTTGGCAGATAATCCCCAACATCAAGCAAGGATAGAAGAAGCAAAGCAACTGGTGTTGCTGCTGTCCGATAGTCCTACAGACATAGAGGTGTCGACGGAGCGACAAAAATTGCTGCAAAGTTTGGATTTTGCTAAAGGGCCAAATATAAGAAGAAGCGTCCCTATGTATCGATGGATGGCCGCAGCGGTAATTTTGATTTTCCTTGGGCTATTTGTTCAAAATAAAATGAGGCAGACGGAGACGGTCGAGTCAAATGCCATCGTGGGGCAATCCATGGTTGAGCAGACTGTACCCGCTGGCAAAATGATGCATCTGAGACTGACAGACGGGACAGAAGTGGACCTGGCAGCAGGATCCACGTTGCTGTATCCCTCATCTTTTACTGACACTTTACGTAAGGTAGAGCTGAAAGGTGATGCTCGATTTGCTGTGGCGCACCATGGAGGCAAACCATTCGTCATTCAGGCGGGTAATATAGCTGTAAAGGTTTTGGGGACGACATTCAATGTGCAGGCATTTGAAAGCGATCGCTATACGCGTGTTGTACTTTTTGAAGGAAAGGTTCGGGTTAGCAACGAGTTCGATAATTATACGATTACACCGGGACAGGTTTTAATTTTTGATAAGCAGGAGAACAAGTTTTCACTTGGAAGTTTTGAACCAGAAGAAGAGGCGGCCCGAATAAATGGCTTGCTAGTGTTCGAACATGCTTCCTATGAAGAGGTCGGACAGCGTTTAGCACACAAATATGGAATTACATACGAGCCCAACAGCAAAATTGATATGTCATTTTCAGGGAAAATAGCACATGAACCGCTAGACGCTGTTATCGAAAAGCTCAATTTCACGACAAATTATTATTTCTATATACAATCAAATACACTCAAAGTAAAAAATAAGTAAAATGAAAAACTATATCGGTATATCTCGAGTGTGGGTATATACCTTATCAGGTGCAATCATCTTTTTGACAAGCTATGTCACCGCTTACAGCCAGCAAAAGATCCGTATCGAAGGTAAAAATCAACCGCTTAGTTTTGTTTTTCAGGAGATGGAGAAGCAAGTAGGTTACAGTTTTCTTTATGATCAGAAAGTGATTAATGCCAATACCAAGGTGAATATATCACTAACGGGGTCTGTTCAGGACGTTATGGCTAAATTGGAAACCAGTTTTGGTTTGGAGTTCGAGATATCAGGACGAAATGTTTTGGTTCGTAAAGCTAAACCGCCCCTCCGTATTTTGGGTATTGTTCGCGATTCGATCACAAAGGAGCCATTAGTAGGAGCTACAGTCTATAATAAGAAAGGAGCATTTCAAACAAGAACTAATGCTCAAGGAGAGTTTACCCTCGAGATACCGGTTCGCTTTAAGAATGAGTTGCTTTCTGTCAGCTATGTGGGGTATGAAGGAAAGCAGGTCGCTACGAATGATCGATCCATGGATATTTCCTTAAGTCTTAAGGATCTGAATATGGAAGAGATTGTCATAGCCAGTACTTATGAAAGACCTAAGCTTAGGGAGGAGACGGTTGGGAGCGTGGTTTCGTTATCAGCAGAAGAATTACAAACAGGTCGTCCTATCGAAAGTATCGATAAAATGCTAGAGGGTATGGTTCCTGGACTTTACGTGGAACCCAGTACATCCTTAGGTACACCTGTAAAGATTCACATCAGGGGGCAAGGAACACTCTCATCGTTGGGCAATAACGAAGGACGATCTACCTCGACACAGCCGCTTTTCGTCATAGATGGAGTACCTATGCAAGAACAGAATAGTGGGGATGCCACGGGGAATTTCAATAACGAGACTCTGCTTAACCCATTGGCTGGTATCAACCCAGTAGATATCGAATCCGTGACGGTACTCAAAGACGCGGCGGCGACAACTATTTATGGTGCAAATGCAGCAAATGGCGTCATTCTTATAACCACGCGTAGTGGACGGAGTGGCAAAATGCAGTTGCAGGCT
>JAITLW010000073.1 GCA_031277715.1 Sphingobacterium sp.
AATGGAAGAAGTGGCATGAGACTTACACCACAGTGGAGTCCATGTTGCCGTGCGGTTCTTATGCTCTCTAGGCGAGCCGAAGGTGCGGTAGCGCCCGGTTCGAAGATATGTGCGATGGCATCATCAATCGTGGAAAAAGAGAAGCTTAAAATAGCTTTGTGCTGTAATTTATCGCGCAAGTCCTCGGGTAGGATAGCCTCCTTATCTATAGCTTTTAATAAATCAAAGTCCCGAACTACCAAGTCGGACTTTGTAAGTATGTGTACAGGAAAACGATGATAGAGAATCACTTCCAAAAGACGCCTGGTCAGTTGCTCCGATTCTTCAATATGGAGATAGGGGTCGGTGGCCGAAGAAAGCACAATTATCCCATATTCATTTTTACGGGCCCGTAACGCCAGTTGTCTGTCCAGAAGTTCTACAGCATTGTCTTTAATAGTCAGTTTTTCTGCCATATTTATCCCGTATTTGCTACCTCTGGTATAACAGTATAAGCAGTTGAATGAACAACTGCTATAGGGATTCAGCGTGTAGTCATCCAAAAACCAAGGGTCCCGTCGCTTCGTTTTGTTCAGTATGCTTTTTGCAGAAATACGCTGTGTCATGACTTCTTATTGCGAAGGAGCCCGATATTGATTTTCGTACGGAACCACTGCTTCGTCGTCGGAGCCATGATTTCGGACGTATAGGTAGATATGATATCCGGGTGAAAGCGTGCTACAGTTTTAGCGCCCCAACCGATACCCTTTTTCGTATGAAAATCTGTCGTATTTGTACAGGTCAGCAAAATCTGGAAAACAGATTCAACAAAACTCTTATCCAAGCCCTTTTTGACGGCATAATGTGTGGCGACACCCACTGTTCGGACAATCCATCTGTCCTCATGCGATGTCAGGCGCTTTAGAACAGGGATAGTATCTTCAGGCTTAGTTAATAAGGCATGTCCCAATACCCGCTCACCGATGATATCACATACATACCACTCGTTGCCATATTGGATATAACGACATGCGTGCGCTATTGAACCTTCAAAGTCAAAACTCAAGCGTAGCTGTAGTGCAATCCCAGCCAGTACCTGGCTACCAATGGTACGAAGTGCGATGATACGGTCTATAAGTTCTATTTGTTGATCTATGGGGACGGCATCCATGATTCGTCTGCCAGCATATTCCAAGAGCGGAAATCTGATTTTCTTTTTCAATAAATCCTCCTGTAATACCGCAACAAAATCATCCGTTCCTTTGTTTTCAAAGATATCGTTTGATTTTGTTATGATGTCGGCTACAACGGCTTTAGAGGTTATTTTATCCATAGAGGCGATACTTGATTTGCGCGGAATAAAGATAAGTGTTTCTGGAGTTACTCCTCGATATTTTTCGGTAGAAAGAAAACTCCAACTATAGATAATAAACTAATTGAATATATTTCCTTAGTTTTGAACTACTATTTAATAGCCTGTGAAATATTCATGTAGCCTGACGCTTAGTTGGTAAGTGGGTTTAATTGATAGGTGGTTTTCATTCCGATGTATCGGGACAGGTTAATGACTATAAAAAGTAGAATTGTTTGCATATGAACATCCTAATTGTCGAAGACGATAGTCGCGTAGCTGAACTTATTCAGCGTGGTTTGACAGAGCATGGCTTTACTTCAATGATAGCCTATGATGGATTGTCGGCAAAGAAACTGGCGCTACAGAATGATTATGAACTGATTATTACGGATATCATATTGCCCAAAATGGATGGTTTGGATTTATGTAAAGAAATCCGTCAGATAAAACCTGATGTGCCCATTATAATGCTCACGGCATTGGGTACTACCGATGATAAAGTAGAGGGATTTGATGCTGGGGCTGATGATTACCTCGTTAAACCTTTTGAAATGCGGGAACTCTTGGTTCGTGTTCGGGCATTGCTCAAGCGAAATGGACGCCCCGTGGCTAATACCGGATTTGTTTTGCGATACAGTGATTTGGAAATGAATCTACACACCAAAGTCGTCAAGCGAGGAGATGTAGAGATCAGTTTAACTCCCAAAGAATTCAAACTGTTGGAATACATGATGCAGAATCCCGACCGTGTATTGTCGCGGGTGGAGATTGCCGAAAAAGTATGGGACACCCATTTTGATACAGGAACAAACTTTATTAATGTATATATCAATTATTTGCGGAAGAAAGTGGACGAGAATTTTGATACAAAACTTATCCATACAAAATCGGGAATGGGCTTTATCTTAAAAGAAAAGTAATCCTGGCTTTATGTTACCTCCGTAACTTTTTAAATAAGAGTTAATGCAGATTAGGACACGACTTACATTGCTTTTTACGTTGCTTACAGGAGCTATTCTACTGCTGTTCGCTTTTGCGGTATATCATACTTCTGTCAATAATCGGGAACGCGAATTTTATGCACTCCTCGAGAAGGAAGCGATTACCAAAGCCAACGTTTTTCTCAATGCCCGTGTCGACAAAGAAACGCTTCAGGATATATACCACAACAACCGGAAGATTCTCAATGAGGTCGAGGTTGCGATCTATGATATGGAGCACAACTTGCTGTACCATGATGCGGTAGATATTGATTTTGTAAAAGAGACACCTGATATGCTCAGTAAATTAGCGAAGCAACATAAACTGAGTTTCTATCAAGATAAATGGCAGGTGATAGGTGTATTATACCCCTATCAAGGCAAGGATTATATCGTGACTGCCGCCGCTTATGACGAGTATGGTTACCGAAAATTGGACTACTTGCTTAAAGCGATGTTAGTGGGGCTGGTGGTATCTTTACTGGTGATATATATCGCTGGTAAGTATTTTTCAAGACGTTTCTTCCAGCCGATTAATGCAATGACAGAGCGTGCGCGGAGTATATCGGCTACCAATCTGGATCTGCGCATTGAGAGCTCGGCAAATGGTGATGAATTGGCGGGTTTGGCAGATACCTTCAACGGTATGTTAGACCGTCTTGAAAGTTCATTTGATGCCCAGAAGCATTTTGTTTCTAATATCGCCCATGAATTAAGGACCCCGTTGGCGGCGATTATTGCGGAACTGGAGCTTTCTACCTCAAGAGAACATCTTATCGAAGAGTATCAGCTTACCATACAGAGAGCATTGAATGATGCCAAACGATTGACCAAGCTGTCCAATAGTTTGCTTGACTTGGCAAAAGCCAGTTATGATCCCACAGAGATAACCTTTAAGCCTACTCGAATCGATGAGGTTTTATTGGATGCCTTGCATCAGGTACAGACTGCCGAACCGTCGTACCGCATAGGTTTAGAGTTTGACACCGAAATCGAAGATGATACCTCTATTTCTGTACTTGGTAATGCCTATTTGCTTAAGGTCGCTTTTGCTAATCTAATAGACAACGGATGTAAGTTTTCGGAAGATCATAAATGTACCGTATCTATCGGCTTCGATAGCCAAAGCGTTATTTTAACCTTCGAAGATAATGGCATCGGTATTTCTGCCGAGGATCTGGAACGTATATTTACGCCCTTTTTCCGTGGAGATAACAAAACGTTTACCGATGGCAATGGGATAGGGCTTTCCCTGACCCATAAAATAGTGAACCTACACAATGGAAGCATCCATGTCGTTTCCAATCCCACGGAAGGGACAACATTTCATCTCAAATTGCCACATTTGTAAAGGATTCTAATAAAATTCTAATCTTTTTCTACCAACACTCTAACGCATATTTTGTTGTCATTATAAGAACTTTGTTTTTGTAAACAATAAAAATCTGTGACAATGGGAATTCTTGACTTTGCAACACGACTTGCCGTCGCTTTTTTATTAGGTGCGCTGATTGGTGTAGAACGGCAATGGCGCCAAAGAAGCGCAGGATTACGAACCAATACCTTGGTATCGCTAGGGGCTGCTTCATTCTTATTGCTGGCTGCCGAAATCGCTGGCGATGCTACAGGAAGGGTAGCCTCCTATATCGTTAGTGGTATTGGATTTTTGGGAGCTGGGGTAATCATGAAAGACGGAGGGGCGGTACAGGGATTGAACACCGCCGCTACTATTTGGTGCTCGGCAGCAGTAGGAGCATTGTGTGGTGTGGGACTGTATCCACAGGCTACCCTTGTTGCATTGGCGATTATATTGACCCATGTATTGCTACGTCCACTGGGACTGCTTCTAGGTCGAATGAGTTTTAGTAAATCCGAGCATGAGCAGTTGGACTATATGATTAAGCTCAAGTGTAGTACAGATGTCGAGAATGCCGTGCGGATAACATTGATGCAATTATTGGGAAATGAAGATAGAGTGCTCTTGAAATCATTATCCAGCGATGATACCGACGATAAGTCGCATGTTATCATTACCGCCATCATTCGGGCAGTTACCCCACAGGACAGCTTAATCGAGCAGGTCGCGAGTCGCCTCACCATTCAAGAAAAAGTCGTAAAAGTACGATGGGAGATTATCGGTGCGGAGTCCGAATTATAACGATAGGACGGCCGATAAAAGGACTAATAACAGATTTTGAAGCATTGAAATTAGAATAAACAGAAATCTTATGGCATTAAAGATGAACAACAGGATTAAGGATGCTCTCCAAACAACTTTGGGTTCCAGTGGCATGAATCTAGGAACTATCACCAAGTTGAGGAATGCCTCTGCACAGGATGAAAAATGGGTTTATGCCATGTTGGAAACCAACGAAGATGGAATTACGGACCGCATTGCAGAAGACCGACGTGCAAAGTTTGGCCCCAATGAGGTACAGCATCAAAAGGCTCCAAAGTGGTACGTACAGTTGCTTCAGGCATTTGCCAATCCCTTTATTTATATTTTATTGGCTATTGCATTAGTGTCTTTTATTATTGACGTGTGGTTGGCACCCCACGGAGAGAAAGACTATATGACTCTTGGTGTAGTATTGGTGATGGTACTGCTCAGTGTCCTGTTACGTTTCATTCAGGAATTTAGAAGTAACAATGCCGCAGAGAAGCTAAAAAGCATGGTCAAAACGACTGCTACTGTAGTTCGTAAATCTACAACCAAAAAGGAGATTGCTATTGCTGAATTAGTGCCCGGTGATATCGTCTATCTTTCTGCAGGGGATATGATACCTGCAGATTGCCGTATCTTGAGTAGTAAGGATTTGTTCATCAGTGAGAGTATGCTTACCGGAGAGGCCTTGCCCGTGGAGAAAAACCATCTGCCTATCCGTGACGCAGAGAATATGCAGGTCATCGAGTTACGCAACCTTTGTTTTATGGGGACAAACGTCGTGAGTGGCGCAGCAATGGCTGTAGTAGTTGCGACAGGTAACTATACCTACTTTGGTAGTATCAGTAAATCCATAACGAGTGAGAGGCCAGAAACGAGTTTTGATAAGGGGAGTAATAATGTGAGTCTGCTCTGGATCCGCTTTATGCTGGTTATGGTTCCCGTTATATTTCTTATCAATGGGTTGGTCAAGCAGGACTGGATGGAAGCGCTTCTCTTTGCGATTGCGATAGCCGTAGGTCTGACACCGGAGATGCTCCCTATGATTGTGACAGCCAACCTGGCGAAAGGCGCAGTCAATATGAGTAAACGTAAGGTGATTGTAAAGCGCCTCAACTCGATACAGAATATCGGCGCGATGGATGTGTTATGTACAGACAAGACCGGAACATTGACACTGGACAAGATTGTGCTTGAAAAGCACCTCAATGTATATGGTATTGAAGATGATGAAGTATTAAAGTGGGCTTACTTAAATAGTTATCATCAGACTGGGCTTAAGAACCTAATGGACAAGGCCGTATTGGAACACGTGGAACTGCATGATTACCTCAAGGTCGAAGAGCAGTACCTTAAGGTCGATGAGATACCTTTCGATTTCGAACGTCGTCGTATGTCTGTCATCTTAAAAAAACACGATGGCAAACATCTGTTGATCTGTAAAGGCGCAGTAGAAGAAATGCTGGCACTTTGTGACTACGCTTTCGAACCAGGAGAAGACCGAAGCCTGCACGTGGAGAATGATAAGGCCATTCCTATGGATGATACGATGCGTCGCATTGTGTTGCAGACCTCCAAGAAAATGAACGATGAAGGCTTGCGTGTGTTGCTCGTTGCAATCAAAGAATTCGATGCATCGCACCCTTTGACCTACGGTATCGGCGATGAGAAAGGGATGACGTTAACTGGATTTATAGGATTCTTAGACCCAGCAAAACCCTCAGCACAACCCGCCATTGAAGCACTGCATAAACTAGGGGTAGCTGTGAAGGTGGTGACAGGAGACAACGAAATTGTCACTCAAAAGATATGTAAAGATATCGGCATCCCGGTACAGCACATTGTGCGCGGTAGTGAACTCGAAGAGATGTCGGACGAAGATTTAGATAACTGTATCGAATCGGTATCGGTATTTGCAAAGCTTAATCCGCTACAAAAGGTGCGTGTTGTTAGGGCATTGCGGGAGAGGGGACATACCGTAGGCTTTATGGGAGACGGAATCAACGATGCAGCGGCGTTAAAGGAAGCAGACGTCGGTATCAGTGTGGATACAGCGGTGGATGTGGCCAAAGAAAGTGCGGACATCATCTTATTGGAAAAAGATCTTATGGTACTTCGTAAAGGTGTAATTTATGGAAGAAGGACTTTTGGTAATATCATCAAATACATCAACATGACCACCAGTAGCAACTTTGGAAACATGTTCAGTATGTTGGGTGCGAGTGCCTTCTTACCGTTCCTGCCTATGTTGCCTATGCATCTCTTGATTCAGAATCTCCTTTATGATATCTCACAGATATCTATTCCGTGGGATAAGATGGACGAAGATTTTATACAGAAACCACGTAAGTGGGATGCGGCAGGAGTGTCACGTTTTATGTTGTACATCGGTCCGATAAGTTCCATTTTTGATTTTGCAACCTTTGCGGTACTATTCTTTGTATTCAAAGCGAATAGCCCGGAGCATCAGACTTTATTCCAGACAGGATGGTTTGTCGAAGGATTACTGTCGCAGACCTTAATTATTCATATGATACGTACACGGAAGATTCCGTTTATACAAAGCTGGGCTGCGGCGCCGGTGGTGGCATTGACGTCCCTTATTATGCTTATCGGTATCTTATTGCCATTCTCACCTTTTGCAGATGCATTGAAGATGGAAGCTCTACCGCTTAGTTACTTCCCATGGCTGTTTGCGATACTCTTTGCGTATTGTTTACTGACCCAAGTGGTTAAGAATTGGTTTATCAAAAAGTTTAATTCTTGGTTGTAATTTTAAGTACTTTTATAGCTATATGAGTTTTGAAAGTTTCCCCATATTGAATACAGCACGTTTGCTATTGAGACAGATTCAGCCTTCCGATGCGGAGGCGCTGTTCTCTTATTTCTCAAAAGATGAAGTGACGGAGTTTTTTGACTTGCCCACTTTTCAAGATATAAAAGAGGCGCATGATCTAGTGAAGATGTGGCAGGACCGGTATGAGAAAATGGATACCATCCGCTGGGCGATTTGCCTAAAGGAAAATCCAGATGAATTGATAGGTACCTGCGGTTTCCACAATTTTTCGAACGAACATTTTCGGGCGGAGATAGGGTACGAATTGCATCCTCGATTTTGGCAGAAGGGAATGATGACCGAAGTAATAAGATATATCTTGGAATATGGCTTTTCTGAATTTAAGCTGAATCGGATAGAGGCTTTTATTGATCCGGCTAATATTGCGTCGCGTAAGTTATTGGAGAAAGTAGGGCTGTCCTCGGAAGGGATATTACGGGATTATTTCTTTGAAAAAGGTCGTTTTGTGGATGCCGAGATGTTCGCTCTTTTGAAGAAGGATTACAAGAAGTAATCAATACGTCATTGCGAGCTATGCGAAGCAATCTCATTCCTGAGGCAGACTGCTTCATTTTATTCGCAGTGACGCTAGACTAGTACGTCATTGCGAGCGATGCGAAGCAATCTCATTCCTGAGGTAGACTGTTTCATTCCATTCGCAGTGACGCTAGAGCAGTACGTCATTGCGAGCTATGCGAAGCAATCTCATTCCTGAGGTAGACTGCTTCATTCCATTCGCAGTGACGCTAGACTAGTACGTCTTTGCGAGCTATGCGAAGCAATCTATTGGATAGGTTGTTCTGTTTTGGAGAATAATGTTTGATTTTTGTAGTTTTGTAATTGCATGAGTGATACGTTAGAAACTTTAGGAGACTATTACAAACGGTTAAGCCATCTACACGATAGCAACGGGGAAATCAATGATTTCGAAATTGGTAAATCACATTTCAATATTTCGCCCCGTAAGTAC
>JAITLW010000076.1 GCA_031277715.1 Sphingobacterium sp.
TGGCATTACAGGAACATAAGAAGCAATTGGCTGACGGATTGATTTTAGATGAAGCGAATTTGATGAAGACGTTGAGCAAAGAGGAGTTATTGAAACTATTTGATTAATCAAAACTATAACTTATGGAAAAGAAAGTAATAGAACGTAACAGCTACGCTGGTGTAATGTACTCTACTGATTTTGTGTACTGGTATACTTATCTGAAACGACGGATAGCAAAAGGATGGTCCCCCGAAGAATTATCCTTCTTATTGGGAAAGGCTCCTTTTTACTACAATGATTTTGAGCTTATGCATGTTGTAGGGAAGTTTTTACAAAATGAACGTATTATGCTGGATCGGATTTATCATGACTCTACTGTAGAGCCTATTATGCCTTCAAGGAAGTCGTATGAAACGAATGAGGAGCGCTTAATCCGAGTTAATATTGAGGAGGGAGAGTTTTATCGAGAATTTGAGCTTATTGTTCCTTGGACTTTTTTGCGCGAAGAGCGGTATAAGGAGGAAGGAGTGTCAAAGTGTAAAAAGTATACGTTGCCCGAATTAAGATTTAAGGAATGGCTAGTAGACGAAAGTCTAGAAATGGTTTCTGATGCGACTATTGATATTCGTAATAAGCTGAATAGGTTTCTCGATAAAGGAGGGTTAAAGGAGGGAAGGTCGGCTATGGAGTTGTTTGGAGAAGTGGAATTTACAGGACGGCATAATCTCAAGATATATCCGAAGCACCTTAAAGATGGTTTGTATAACCTGATTAAAGCAGGAAAGGTGTATGTGCGGAATATGAATGAGCGATATGTTTTTTTTGAGGCTTAATGGAAGGAGACGAATTAATTATCTATATCAGGAGTATGGATAAGTGGGAAAGATTGTAACCTTAATAAAACAGCCCTTCATATGAGATGAAGGGCTGTTTTGTTTTATCCATATATCCACTTGAACTTGTATTGCAGATCCGGTATTTTTATCCGGTCAGCTAGTCTCGTTAAGCGGTCTGGTAGTTTCATTAAGTAATCTCTGGCCTTTTCTCCTTGTTCATTTAATCCTGATACTTGGTCGATTTTCCATTCGGTGATCAGTTCTTTCAGGATATCAACATAATCTAAGGCGGTATATACATCTAGACGTTGTGCCGCATCCGAAAAATGTGCGAAGGCTCCACCTTGTGGACCACCCGATTCTCTTAAGAAGTGGGCAGGCATCACGATTTTCTTACGCATCATATCTTCAAAAGCTAACATAACTTCGCTTGGGTCTACGGTCATTGCTTTTGAGATGAATGACATATAGGCTTTTGCATGTCTTGCTTCGTCGGCAGCAATAACGCCACACATTTTGGCTAATAACTTGTCTCCGCTTTTTTTGGATATGCCAGCTACCCGACGGTGGGAAACATTGGTGGCAAGCTCCTGGAAAGAGGTGTATATAAAGTTGCGGTAAGGATCTGCTCCTGTACCAATATCAAAACCATCAGCGATCAGATATTGGGTGCTCATCTCAAACTCACGCATGTTGATTCTACCGGAAAGGTAAAGGTATTTGTTAAGCAAGTCGCCGTGTCTGTTCTCTTCAGCAGTCCAGGCACGAACCCATTTCATCCAACCTCCCTGTTCGTTTTTCTCTACATCTTCTACCATAGTCAACCATGATTCGTAGGTCGGTAGGGCTTCTTCGGTGATAGTATCACCAATTAGAACGGCTACCAAATCGTAAGGAAGCTCGCGTGCGCTTTCCTGTAGATCGCGTACCTCTTCGAAAAATGTACTACGGGAGGAATCCGGGAGAAAATCTGCAGGTTGCCACATTTGCTCCACAGGCTTAAGGTACTCGCTCATTTCATTGAGCATGTAAGGCTCTAAGTAAGCCATTACTTCTTTCCTTGATCCTTCTGGTATATTTAAGGGTTGTTCTTGCATAATTGATACAAAATTAATTAAAATGCTTAGCATTCACGAATGCATACGAAAAAACCTTTTTTATCATTTATAATATTATTGAGAGATGTATTTGTGAGGATAATTTGTTGATAGATGGAGTGGGAGTGTTTGTTTTAAAGGAAGATTTTCTTTTGTCACTCAAGCCATGATTGGCTCTTACTTTTTCACAAAAAAGCGTACAAAAAACTAAAATGAATCATAATGAATACTGCTAAAACGTTTTTACTATTGTGTTTTTAAATAATTAATTGCATCTTGCTATCTGAATTTGAGCCATAAACAAAACATAAATTATAATGAAACGCAGAACATTTCTACAACAGACCGCCGTATTAGGAGCAGGCGTCCTAGCGAGCAAGCTTTCTTTTGCGAACACAACAAATACTTTTCCTACCGTACGTGTCACTGCCGACAAGAGACATTTCAGCAGCACTGTTGTTGAGAATGCGATAAAAGAATTTCAGAAGAACGTCAAAAATCCAGAATTGGGCTGGCTATTCAACAACTGTTTTCCCAATACACTCGACACGACGATATACGCCGAATCAACCGCAAATAAAAAGCTGACCTATGTCATCACTGGTGATATTGATGCTATGTGGCTTCGAGACAGTAGCGCACAGGTTTGGCCCTATATACCTTTTATGAAAAAGGATCCCAAGCTCAAAGACCTTATCTTGGGGTTAATCAATAAACAATCGCAATGCATTAATATCGACCCTTATGCCAATGCCTTCTATAATGATCCGACCAAAAAAGGAGAATGGTTTTCGGATCATACCCAGATGAAGCCCGGAATACACGAACGCAAATGGGAAATAGATTCATTATGCTATCCGATCCGACTGGCACATCGCTATTGGAAGGAAACAGGAGATATCACGCCGTTCGATGCTGATTGGGTCAAAGCGCAGGAAAACACCTACAAGACCTTCGTAGAACAACAACGTAAAGAGAGTCTAGGTCCTTATAACTTTTCACGCACCACATCTCGTGGCACAGATACATTACAGGTAGATGGCTGGGGATATCCTGTCAATCCTGTTGGGCTGATATGTTCTAGCTTCCGTCCTTCCGACGACTGTACCATATTCTTGTTTTTAATTCCATCCAATTTATTTGCCATAAAGAGCCTACGTCAGTCCGCAGAAATTCTAAGAAAGATCGACAACAGCGAACTGGCAGGAAAAATGGAAAGCTTAGCCAATGAGGTAGAACAAGCGGTGCAGAAATATGGTATCATCGATCACCCACAACATGGGCGCGTATACGCATTCGAGGTTGATGGATTTGGCAGCTATATGATGATGGACGATGCCAACGTGCCTTCACTTCTTGCCCTTCCTTACCTTGAGTCTGTAGATGTAAAGGATGAAGTATATCAACGGACGAGAAACTATATACTATCGAAAAACAATCCGTTCTTCTTCCAAGGCACCGCCGCAGAAGGAGTCGGAGGCCCACATATCGGTCGCGATATGATCTGGCCGATGGCCATCATTATGCGGGCGTTTACTTCAACAGATGATAATGAGATACGCAATTGTATCAAGACATTAGCGTCTACCCATGGCGGAACCGGCTTTATGCACGAATCCTTCCATAAAGACGATCCAACAAAATTCACCCGTCATTGGTTCGCTTGGGCCAATACACTCTTTGGTGAACTCCTTTGGAAAACCTATAAAGAAAAGCCACATTTATTGGTTTAATATTAGGAGAGATTAACTTTTTTTAAGGAGATTTGTACATAGGAAATAGTACAGATCTCCTTATTTATTTAGAGAACATATGACGAGTGGTCCAATAGGCATTTTTGATTCAGGTTACGGAGGTTTGACCGTATTTAAGGAAATCCAGAAGCTCCTTCCCCAATACGATTATATATACCTTGGCGACAACGCCCGTGTACCTTATGGCACACGTTCTTTTGAGACAGTCTATGAATTCACCAAGGAGTGCGTGTTCAAGCTGTTTGAACAGGGTTGTAACCTTGTTATACTAGCCTGTAACACCGCATCTGCGAAGGCCCTTCGTTCCATCCAACAACGAGACCTCCCTCCGGGAAAGAAGGTTCTAGGCGTCATTAGACCTACGACAGAAGCCGTAGATAAATATACCAAGAACAATAAAGTAGGAATATTAGCTACACAAGGTACGGTATTGTCAGATTCCTATAAAATAGAAATCAACAAGTTCCACCCGGAGATTGAGGTATTCCAACATGCTTGTCCATTCTGGGTCCCTTTGGTGGAAAACAATGAAATCTACAGCGAGGGAGCACACTATTTTATACAGAAAGATATCGAATCCATATTGTCCCTTTCGGAGAATATCGATACACTCGTCTTAGCTTGCACCCACTATCCCTTGTTATTACCTATTATTGAACAATATGTACCAGAGGGTGTAACCATCCTATCACAGGGCGAACTTGTAGCGAAAAGCCTGGAAAATTACTTAGAAAGACACCCAGAAGTAGAGGAGTCCTGTAGCAAAGTTAGACACATGATCTTTTATACTACGGACAGTGCCGAAGATTTTGAACAGAAAGCAACCATATTTTTTGGAAAAACTATTACTGCAGAACATATTAAAGTATAAAAAAGGTCCTAGAATATTTCTAGGACCTTTTTTATAATATCTTCTATTTATTCTGTAACGCCAAAGCGTACAGTTTCATTTGCTTGACCATCGACAGCAAGCCATTTGCACGGGTCGGTGACAAATGCTCTTTTAAACCTATCTGATCAATAAAATACAAATCAGTATCCAAAATCTCCTTCGGACTATGCCCAGACAGCACCTTGACCATTAAGCTCACCAATCCCTTTGTAATCACCGCATCACTATCGGCGGAAAAATACAGCTTGCCCTCGTTGAGTTCAGGATACAGCCATACCTTAGATTGACAACCTTTAATAATATATTGTTCCTGCTTGTGTTCTTCGTCTATTAGTGGTAATTCTTTGCCCAATTGGATGATATACTCGTATTTCTCCATCCAATCGCCATAAAATGCAAAGTCTTCGATTAATTCGTCTTGTATTTCGTTTATAGTCATCTTTTTCTTTTTATCTCAACATATTCAATGCCCGCTCTAGCCCTGCAACCAACATATCTACGTCTTCTTTCGTATTATACATAGCCAGACTCGCACGCACCGTACCAGGGATCTCAAACTGATCCATAATCGGTTGCGCACAGTGATGTCCTGTTCTCACTGCGATCCCCTGTTTGTCAAGAATAACACCAATATCATAAGGGTGCACACCGTCTACCACAAAAGATAGTACTGACGATTTCTTATCAGCCGTACCTATAATACGTAGCCCTTCTAGTCCCTTCAATTTCTCCGTAGCATAAGCCAGCAACTCATCCTCATAGGCCTTAATATTATCAATACCGATCTCATTAATATAATCAATGGCAGCAGCCAAACAAATACCAGCTTCAATATTAGGTGTTCCTGCCTCAAATTTGAACGGCAACTCATTGTAAGTTGTCTTTTCAAAAGAAACATCCTTGATCATATCTCCACCACCTTGATAAGGGGGCATTGCATTCAGCCATTTTGCTTTACCATATAGCACCCCTACTCCTGTAGGAGCATACATCTTATGTCCAGAGAATACCAAGAAATCGACATCTAATTTCTGAACATCAACCGCGATATGCTGTACCGCTTGAGCAGCATCCAATAATACAGGGACATCATGTTGATGCGCTATAGAGATAATTTCCTCTACAGGATTGATAGTTCCTAGTGCATTGGAAACATAGGTTACAGACACAATCTTCGTTCTGTCGGAAAACAATTTCTCATAGGCATCCATATCCAACATACCACGCTTATCCATAGGAATGACCTTCAAGACACAGCCTTTCTCATCACACAACATCTGCCAAGGCACAATATTCGAATGGTGCTCCATAGCCGAAATGATGATTTCATCCCCTTCGCCAATAAAAGCCTTACCGTAACATTGCGCAACAAGGTTAATACTATCCGTTGTACCCTTCGTGATAATCACCTCCACCTCTTCTTCGGCATTAATGAAGTCTTTGACCTTACGTCGGGTGACCTCAAAAGCATCCGTAGATATTTGGCTCAAATAATGAACGCCACGATGCACATTAGAGTTCATGTCAGAGTAATAATGAATGATGGCATCGATTACCGATTGCGGTTTTTGCGTAGTCGCACCGTTGTCCAAATAAACCAAAGGCTTACCATTCACCTCCCGTTTCAACAATGGAAAATCAGCACGTACTTTATGGATATCAAATGTTTTCAAGACGTTTCTAAGTAAATTTTAAGGTACAAAGTTACTATATATATAACCAAATAGTATCAAGACAGTGTATTCTTTTTGGCTTTATGGTATAGAATAAAGTTATGAATGGTATACAATAACGTTATGAAAGATCGCTTTACGGCTTTTGTTCCGATACTCGGGACTTCACGAGGCTTGGCTCCATATGCCACAGCTTTGACTTTTGAGGCGCTTTTGTGTCTGGATAAAAGTGACATGTTTCACGCCAGCATAGGGACGCAAAAAATTGTTCCTTTGAAATTACCTATTTTAATGTGTTTCAAAAAAAAAGTTACCTTTGCCAGGTGAGATGGGAATAGATTTTGATAGTAATAATAGAAAATTTAAAGAAATAGAATATGAATAGAAAGATTACCACTAGTTTATCAGTTGCACTTTTGTTTTCGATGGCAACACTTACGGTACGAGCGCAAGTTAGTAATCAACCCTATTCATTTCAACAGACTCAAAAGTATAGTGATATCTTATACAGCCCGGAGTTTCGTTTGCATACCGCTTCTAAGCCCTTTTTATATAAGGGGAGGTTGTTGGACCGTAAAGATTCTCTAGAATCAGCAAATAGCACGGAATCCCAAAATTGGTTTATGCGTAAGTTGTTTAATGAGCATCTGGTGCAGGTCGAGAAGGAGGATCATACTTTTTATATGGATTTTTTGCCGGATTTTCAGATTGGTTCGGAATTGATGGGAGCGGATAAACGTACGACATGGCTGAATGGGCGTGGTTTTCAAGCTGGCTTGACTATAGGAGATAAGTTGACCTTTTATACTAACTTTTTCGAGAATCAAGGGGTGTACCCACAATATATTGATGATTATGCCGTAGCAAATGGGGTGATGCCTGGCCATGGTACCGTTAAAAATCAGTCGAAGAATGTGAAGGATTGGATGTATGCTACCGCTAGTGTAACTTACGATTTTAGCCCTTATTTTCAAACTACCTTGGCGTATGATAAGAACCATATCGGGGATGGCTACCGTTCGATGTTACTGTCTGATTTTTCAGGTAATTATACGCACCTTAAGCTGAGAGGTACAATAGGTAATGTGCAGTATACATCGGTATGGGCTTATATGTTGGATCAAAAGAATCCTAGAATAGATCCAGCAAACCCTGTGGCGAGAGTGGGGGATGGTATCAAGTGGGGGGCTTTTCAATATTTAGACTATAATGCTACAAATAGATTGTCAGTAGGTTTTTTTCAGGCGATTACCTGGGCCAATGAGAACGAAGCCGGACATCGAGGATTTGATTTTAACTATTTGAACCCAGTTATTTTCCTAAGACCCGTAGAATCGAATAATTCATCATCGCCGGATAAGATGTTTTTGGGATTGAATGCAAAATACAAGGTGTTGAACAATGTCTCGGTATATGGACAGTTTTTGCTTGGAGAGTTTACGGCTAAGGAGTTCTTCGCTAATAATGGTTATGCCCACAACAAGTGGGGAGCACAGATTGGGGTAAGAGGATTTGATGCTTTTGGTGTTAAAAATCTAAACTTCCTCGGCGAGTATAATCTGGCCCGACCTTATACGTATCAACACTTCTCTTCGACATCAAATTATAGCAATCACGGAGAACCATTGGCACATCCAAGAGGGGCTAATTTCAGGGAGGTTGTAGGTATTGCTAACTATTCCTGGAAGCGTTTTGATTTTTCGCTGCAGGCTTTGTATAGCTTATATGGCACAGATCCTGCTGATGGATCAAATATGGGAGGAGACATATTCCAACCTTATACATCCATTCCTAATATGTATGGTAATAAAATCGGACAGGGGGTGAAGAATAACTTGTACTATGCCGATGCTAAAGCTGCTTATGTGTTGAATCCGAAGTATAACCTACGTTTAGAATTGGGATATACCCAGCGTTACCGTAAGATTGAAGATCAAGCTACTCAGAAATCAGGTGTGATCTCGGTCGGATTACGTTCGTCATTCCGTAGTTTTTACAATGATTTTTAATATATTTACTTTTCTGGCTAAAGTGGCTATGTCCTGGGCTTAACCTAACAATTGTTTTGGATTTATGAAGAAAATATTGATAATGAACGGCCCTAATCTGAACCTATTAGGTGTAAGGGAGAAAGGTATATATGGAGACCAATCCTTTGAAGTGTATTTCGAAAGTTTAAAATCAAAGTACCATTCGTTGGATTTGTCTTATTTTCAGAGTAATACGGAAGGTGTCCTGATTGATAAACTCCATGAAGTGGGGTTTGATTATGATGGCGTGGTACTTAATGCAGGTGCTTATACGCATACTTCGGTGGCTATTGCTGATGCGATAGCAGCGATAACTACGCCCGTCGTCGAGGTACATATTTCTAATGTACATCAACGAGAGGCGTTTAGACATCACTCTTTTCTTTCGAAAAACTGTAAAGGTGTAATCCTAGGTTTTGGCCTGGATAGTTACCGTTTGGCTATTGAGAGTTTACTTTAACACATTGTTCATTGCCGTTTTCGACGGTACAGCAAAGAGATGTAATAGCAAAGCAATGCATGCACAACTGCACATAACCAATAGCATGGGAGCTTCTGTGCCGTTGTGGAAGAAGCTGACAATACCGGATGATACTGCACCTAGGCCCATCTGTAAACAACCCAATAATGCAGAGGCACTACCGGCGGTACGTTTAAACGGAGAAAGTGCCATGGCTGAAGTGTTGGGAAATATAAAACCTTGACATAAGAGATAGCCGAAAACTAAAGCGATTAGAATCTGTAGGTTCAGGTTATGCGTCCATACAGTTACCAACATGGCTATCCCTACGAGCGCCTGTCCAATGTTTGCAATTCTGCTGATTTGGGACATGGTCCAGCGTTTCAAGAATTGACGGTTCAGCTGTGTCGCTAGGATAAGTGCTGATGCTACGAAAGCAAATACTAAACCATATTCTTTTTTAGAAAGTCCGTAGAGTTCTTGTATGATAAAAGAAGAACCTGCGAGATAAGCGTATAGACCAGCAGCAGCTATAGAACCAATGAGACAGTAGCTGATAAAGGTACGGTCTATAAATACGCTCCAATACTGTCTGATTATAGCAGGTGGAAGTAATGAAAAATCAGGGTTACCTTTATAGCTTTCAGGAAGAAAGAAGATGGTGCCGATAATGATTAGTATTCCTAATGCGGCTAGGGTGATAAAAATGTAATGCCAATCGAGGTGCTCCATTAGGAATGCTCCTGCGGATGGTGCTAATATGGGTGATATTGCTACCACGAGCATTAATAAGCTAAAAGTTCGGGCCGCTTCCCGTGGCTCGTAATAATCTTGTACCATAGCTCTAGAGGCTACCATGCCTGCACAGCTGCCTAAAGCTTGTAGGAAACGGAGTAGGATCAAGCTCTCGATGTTTCTAGTGAATACGCAGAGTATAGAGGTGACGATATAGATGAACAGGCCAATAATTAAGGGCTTTTTGCGTCCAAAGCGATCTAAAAGGGGGCCGTAGATGATTTGTCCTATGGCAATTCCTATGAAAAATGCGGTGAGTGACAGTTGGACTTTGTCAATGGAGGTGTCAAAGTCTTTGGAAATGGTCTCGAATGCGGGGAGGTACATATCGATGGAGAAGGGGCCTATTGCGGACAATAGCCCAAGGATCAGCAAGATTAATTTTTTGTTTTTATGCATGTTTATATTCAAAATAAAAGCCCCTTTAGTAAGGGGCTTCGTGTTTATTTCTTTACGGTATTGTTTTTGGGTTTTCTAAATATGAAGTATAAACCTATAATTATTAGCGGTATACTGAGTAGTTGTCCCATATTGAACAGCATGCCGGCTTCGAAGTCTTCTTGGTTTTCTTTGAAGAATTCCATAACGAAACGTATCGCAAATAGTACTGCAAAAAATAACCCGAATAATAGTCCTGGTTTTGGACTCTTGTTCTTTTGGTACATACTCCAAAGTACAAGGAATAAAATAACATAACCTATGGCTTCATACAATTGCGCCGGATGTCTAGGTATCATGTTTAATTCTGCAGGTCTTAGGCCCGCATTTTCGAATATTACAGCCCAAGGTAAGCTAGGGTCAGCAGGTTTGCCAATGATCTCGGAATTGAAAAAATTGCCTAAGCGTACAAAGGCTCCAGCTATGGGAACTACTAGGACAAGACGATCTGCAATCCAGAGGAAGTCTGTTTTTGTTTTTCTAGCATAAAGGTATAGGGCTATGAGTGTACCTACTACTGCTCCATGGGAAGCTAATCCTTGAAAGCCAGTGAAATGCCATTCGCCTCGGGCGTCGATTTGGAAAGGGAGAAACATCATCCAAGGCTTGGTGATGTATTCGTCAAATTCGTAGAATAGACAATGACCGACACGGGCGCCAAGAAGTATACCGACGAAAATGTAGATGCTGAGTTTGTCCAGGTCTTCCTGTGTTTTATTTTCTCTTTTGAATACCTTGAGCATAAGCACATAAGAAAGTGCGAAGGCCAGTAACCAGCAGAGGGAATAATAACGGATTCCGAAAGAGCCAATTTTGAACAACTCTTGGTCTATATTCCAATGAATAGCATTAAAGATAAAATCCATAGTGTAATTTTTTGCGAAGTAAACTTAGATAAAATGCTTGGGATTCGCCAATTGTTATTGTATAATTTTAGGATTAGCATAATTATTTTTATTTTGTGAGCAAACTAATTAGATATGGCAAAGAAGAGTAGTAAAGAAGTAGAACATCAATCTGTTGTTACGAAAACATCACTGACATTTTTTGAAAAATATATAAATAACCCTTCGCCTACAGGGTTTGAATGGGCAGGGCAAAGATTATGGCTGGATTATTTAAAGCCTTATGTGGATGAAACTTATATCGATAATTACGGTACTGCAGTAGGTATCATCAACCCAAAAGCGAAGTATAAGGTGGTCATTGAGGCACACGCGGATGAGATATCTTGGTTCGTCAATTATATTACGAAAGACGGCTTGATCTATGTAATCCGTAATGGTGGTTCTGATCATCAGATCGCTCCCTCAAAACGTGTGAATATTCATACGGACAAAGGAATTGTGAAAGCGGTATTCGGTTGGCCAGCAATCCACACGCGCTCCGGGGAGAAAGAGGAAGCTCCAAGTTTGAAGAATATCTTTTTGGACTGTGGATGTACGTCTAAAGAGGAAGTGGAGGCACTGGGTATACACGTGGGGTCTGTAGTAACCTATGAAGATGAGTTTATAGTGCTGAATGACCGTTACTATGTAGGACGCGCATTGGATAACCGTGCAGGTGGTTTTATGATTGCAGAGGTCGCACGTCTCTTGAAGGAGAACAAGAAGAAGCTTCCTTTTGGTTTGTACATTGTCAATTCGGTACAGGAGGAGATTGGTTTGAGAGGAGCAGAGATGATTGCTGACTATATCAAGCCTAATGTGGCTATCGTGACAGATGTGACGCATGATACGCAGACTCCGATGATCAATAAGATTACACAGGGGGATCTGGCCTGTGGAAAAGGTCCTGTGGTATCGTATGCACCGGCTGTGCAGATTAACTTGAATCGTTTATTGATCGATGTCGCAGAGAAAAATGGTATTCCTTTTCAACGTCAGGCGTCATCGAGATATACTGGAACGGATACGGATGCTTTTGCATACTCTAATGGTGGTGTGCCTTCCGCATTAATCTCGTTGCCGCTCCGTTATATGCACACGACTGTGGAGATGATTCATAAAGAGGATGTAGATAATGTGATACGTCTTATCTATGAGATGGTATTGACTATTGAAGACGGACAGGATTTTAGAAGTTTTACGAAGTAGGGATATCGAGTTAAAAGGTGATGAAGGTCTTTTTCCTTTGTGGCTTGTCAAGCTTGATAACTAGAGATTGAAATAAAAACATACAAAAAATGAATAACAACGATAATAACACGCCAAATGGCGAGAATAACGAGATAAGTATTGAGTTGAGTGAAGAGGTAGCTGAAGGGATTTACTCTAATCTGGCTATAATCACGCATTCAAATACCGAGTTTGTGCTGGATTTTGTCCGTATCATGCCAGGGGTGCCTAAGGCAAAGGTTAAGTCTAGAATCATTTTGACTCCAGAGCATGCCAAACGCTTATTGGGGGCATTGCAGGATAATGTAAATCGGTTTGAAGGACAGAATGGTTCGATCTCTTCTAAGGATGTACCTTTTCCGTTAAACTTTGGAGGTACTAAAGGGGAAGCTTAAAAATAGGTTTTACTCTTGATAAAGCGTCTTGTTTGGCTATGTGTTCTGATGTAATGATAGCGAGACAAGACGTTTTTTTGTATAGATTGGTATCACTTTTGAATGGTTAGTTGAAAACTGTTAACTCTTAAATATATACACGATAACATATGATGGATATTAAAGTAAGGTTGCTCTCGAAGGAAGATTACAAAGATCTAAAAAAATCCATGTCGGAGGCTTATCAAGGCGTGGGCGAGGTCTGGACCCGTGAGAATATCGTAGACCTCATAGATGTATTTCCTGAGGGGCAACTCGCTGTTGAAGTGAACGGTAGGGTTGTAGCCTGTGCGCTCTCGATTATACTAAATTCGAAAAAAAGTAATATTTATGACAGTTATTATGAAATTATCGATGACGGTAAGTTCTCTAAGCATGACTACGATGGTGATACATTGTATGGTATTGAGGTATTTGTGCACCCAGAGTATAGATCGTTGCGATTGGGGAGGCGTCTGTACGACTCTCGGAAGGAATTGTGTGAGGAATTGAATCTAAAAAGTATCGTCGCAGGTGGGCGTATTCCAAACTACTTTAATTATGCCGACGAGATGAGTCCTCGGGTATATATAGAAAGGGTAAAACGCAAAGAAATATTTGATCCAACACTAACTTTTCAGCTGTCTAATGACTTTCATGTTAAGAAGATACTTAAAAACTATCTTCCGGAGGATAGCGAGTCGATGGAATTTGCGACATTGTTGGAATGGAATAATATTTACTATGAACCAGATGCTCGCTCGCATTCCGCTTCTAAACAGACGATACGGCTGGGGTTGATACAATGGCAGATGCGCCTGTTTACAGGATTGGAGGATTTTTATGATCAGGTAGAATTTTTCGTAGATGCAGTGAGTGATTATGGGGCTGATTTTGCTTTGTTCCCGGAGTTTTTTAATACCCCATTGATGCGTTACTATAATGATCTTCCTGAGCGCGAGGCGATGGAGAAGTTAGCAGGGCAGACTAAGGAGATCGTGAATAAAATAAGGCAGTTTGCGGTATCATATAATGTAAATATTATCGCGGGGTCAATGCCTTTGTATGAACGGAATAAGCTTTATAATGTGTCGTATCTCTGTCATCGGAGTGGACAGATCGATTCGTTTCGTAAGGTGCATATCACGCCAAACGAGTTTAAACATTATGGAATGGTTGGGGGAAGTGAAGTGAAGGTGTTTGATACGGATTGTGGCAAGATTGGTTTGTTGATCTGTTATGATGTGGAGTTTCCGGAATTGGGTAGGATATTGGCAGATCAGGGGATGCAGATTCTCTTCGTCCCATTTATGACGGACACACAAAATGGTTATATGCGGGTGAGGCATTGTGCACAGGCTAGGGCAATCGAGAATGAATGTTATGTGGCGATAGCGGGATCTGTAGGGAACCTACCTAGGGTTAATAATATGGATATACAATACTCCCAGTCTGCTGTATTTACACCATCAGATTTTGCATTTCCAAATAATGCTGTGAAAGCGGAGGCAACTCCCAATACGGAGATGGTATTGATCGCGGATGTGGACCTCTATGCGTTGCGGGACCTACACGAGTATGGTACGGTGAAGATTTTGAAAGACAGACGGAAGGACCTCTATGAGGTGAATCTCTTGAAATAATAGAAAAGGTCGGATTTTGAATCCGACCTTTTCTATTAGAGTAAAAATATATCTTCGTTGGCTAGCTTCTGTTTTCTTTCCGGATCCCAGATGCTTACCTGTACTTCGCCTATATGAGCTAGTTTGAGCATAAACATACATACACGAGATTGTCCGATCCCTCCTCCGATGGATTCGGGCAAGAGGTCGCCCAATAACATTTGATGGAAGGATAATGTGCTGCGGTCTGTACAGTTACGGATTTCCAGTTGTTTTACTAGTGCTTCTTTATTGACGCGTATTCCCATGGAAGAAAGCTCAAACGCGCTATTGAGCAGGGGATTCCAGACTAAGATGTCACCATTTAGCCCTTTGTAACCGGCTGTATTGTCAGTGCTCCAGTCGTCATAGTCTGCTGCACGTCCATCATGAGGGAAACCATTGGAAAGTTCTCCACCTATTCCATAGATGAAAACGGCACCATATGCTTTCGCAATTGCATTTTCTCTTTCTTTTGGTGTGTACTCGGGATACTTGTTCAATAGTTCCTCCGAAGAGATGAACAATATCTGCTCGGGAAGTATGGCCTTACGATCAGGATATTGATGTTCAACCGCTTTTTCGGTTTCTACTAGAGCTGCGTAGATTTTTTTTACGGTCTCTTTTAGATAGTTCAGATTGCGGCTTTCGCTGAGAATTGTTTTCTCCCAATCCCATTGGTCTACATATATGGAATGTATGGGAGAATAGTCTTCGTCGGGGCGTAGTGCACGCATGTCGGTGATTATACCTTCTTCGGGTTCCAGTTCGAGCTCTTTGAGACGTACCCTTTTCCATTTAGCAAGGGAATGTACGACGACGGCGCGTTCTTCATTCAACGACTTGATAGGAAAGGAGACTGGACGTTCTATCCCGTTGAGATCGTCGTTTATTCCTGTTCCGTCCAAAACTATCAGAGGAGATGATATCGGTATTAGATTTAAAGCCTGCCTCAAATGAGTCGAAAAAGTTTCCTTAACAAAGGTGATAGCTTGTTCTCTTTTTAATAGGTTGCGTCCCATATATTATTACACTTTTTTTGCTTCACTAGAAGCTTGTATCATCAATTTAGATATTAATATAGCAACATTGCTCTGCAAATGTAATCAAAATGATAATTGTTACAGGGTTTTTATTGTAATATTTTTAAATAAATAGAGCTTCTTAGTGAGGAAAGAGAGATGGTGATAATTATATCCGTTGTAATGGAGTGGTGGGAACGGA
Organism: Sphingobacterium sp.; assembly: GCA_031277715.1. Taxonomy (GTDB): domain Bacteria; phylum Bacteroidota; class Bacteroidia; order Sphingobacteriales; family Sphingobacteriaceae; genus Sphingobacterium. Next base: position 15,373 of record JAITLW010000076.1, read on the forward strand.
AGATTAAGGCGGAAGGAATATGACAGGTAAAACAACGGAGTTGTTTTACCTGTTCTTGGGTATTGTTCGTTAACTATTTAGACGGAGAAGCTTTCGCCACAAGCACAGGTGCGTGAAGCATTTGGGTTATGGAATTCGAAGCCTTTTCCTGTGAGTCCGTCAGAATAATCCAATTCTGTACCTGCTAAATATAGGTAAGACTTTATATCTAAGCAGATTTTTATTCCTTTGTCTTCACAGAATTGATCTCCTTTTTTTTCTTCATTATCGAAATTGAGGTGATAGGAAAGTCCGGAACAGCCTCCGCTAGTAACAGCTACTCGAACAAAATAGCTCTCATCATATTGTTCATCCTTTATGACTTGAAGGATACGCTCTTTGGCTTTGTCTGTAATTGTTACCATAGTATTATTAATTAATCTCTTACAAATTTCGTAAAATATTTGCTAAACGCAAGTATACCGCGTTAAGGAACTGTCATAATTATCCCAAAAGTCCATTCTTGTACATCTGCCATATCGGAGATTGTTGCCGGATGCTATTAATGGCTGTTTTCAGAGCTTCTACGGTATGGTCTATGTCCTGTTGTGTGGTGTATTTGGATAAACTGAAACGGAGGCTACAAAAGGCCTCATCGTCTGTGAGTCCCATAGCTTTGAGTACATGTGAGGGGTCTCTGCTGCCTGATACACAGGCTGATCCCGATGATATTGCGATATCAGGTATTTTTGTCATGAGCTCATTGCCGCGTACGTGCTTGAACGTGATGTTGCTGGTATTGCAGATTCGTGGTGCTTCTTTTGCGTTGATGCTACAGTCTTCAATCTCGGTTTGTATGCGGTTTTCGAAGTGATCACGCAATTGTTCTATGGCGGAGAAGTCTACTTTATTGGCCTGTTGGCTAGCGGTCCCCATCCCGACGATGGCGGGTACATTGTAGGTGCCTCCACGAAGGGTGTGCTCCTGATTGCCTCCTGTAATCAGGGATTCGACTTGGAGGGGTTTACTTTTACGACGGATGAACAGGGCGCCGATCCCTTTGGGACCGTGAAACTTATGTGCGCTGATGCAACAGAAGTCTATGGGGATTGATGTGAGATCAAAAGTCTGCTTGCCGATAGATTGCGTACTATCGCAGAAGAACAATACGTTATTGTCCTGGCATATGTCTGCGATCTCTTTTATGGGATGGATAACGCCAGTCTCATTATTGACGGACATTAAACTTACCAAAATGGTTTGTGGAGTGATGGTTGATTTTAGGGTGTCTAAATCTATCGCTCCATTTTTGTCTACAGGTAGGTAGCTTACTCTGGCCCCTTTTTTTTCTAAGTATTCGCAGGTGGCTAAGGTGGCTTTGTGTTCTGTCTGACAGGTGATAATATGATTGCCTTTGGTATGGTACCGTAGGAATACGCCCCGAAGTACGGTATTGATGCTTTCTGTGGCTCCCGAGGTGAAAAATAGCTCCTTCGGCTGAACCTGTAATACCTGAGCGAGGGATCTGCGTGATTCTTCAATGGCCTGGTTGGCATGTCTTCCCATTTTGTGCTGTAAGCTGGAAGCATTGGCATAATCTTCCTTGAGGTAGGGGAGCATGCTGTCGAGAACCCTTTCATCCAACCGGCTGGTTGCATTATTGTCCAGATATATCATAAGGTTAAAGATATTCAAAATATGCAGTAGTATTCCTATTCTAACGTGGATATTTTATAGATTTGTATAAACGACAAACTCGAATATAAAATATTTGCTTATGGAAAATGTTGAAACTAGAATTGAAAAACTGATCGACTTGATCGTATTGAAGTTGCCAACTATTGCCGCGGCCCTGATGGTGTTGGTGGTAGGACGATATGCTATTAAGTTCTTCCTGAAGTTTTTAAATAACCGCTTTGAAAAACGAAACGTAGATCGCTCTATCCGAAGCTTTGTTTCAAGTCTATTGAAGTTTGTACTGTATGCGATGTTGATTTTGACAGTGGCTAATACGATGGGTATACAGACCACATCGTTTATCGCTGTATTGTCTGCGTTTGGTTTGGCTGTAGGTATGGCGTTGCAAGGGAGTCTATCGAACTTTGCGGGCGGTGTATTGATTCTTGTATTCAGACCTTTTGAAGTAGGGGATTATATCTCCAGTGCGAATGGATCTACGGGGACTGTAGATCGGATAGACATATTGTATACGACATTAACGGATGATAGCGGAATTAAGATCTTTAGTCCAAATGGTACTTTGGCGAACTCGGTAATTAAAAACTATACGAAGATTCTGTCCCGGAGGTTTGAATTTGTAATCGGGATTGCCTACGAAGACAATATTAAAGTTGCTAAAGATACTATTTTAGCTGTTTTGACGAATGAAGCTGAGGTTTTGAAGACTCCTGCACCAGATGTGTTTGTAGGTGAACTGGCTGATAGTTCGGTGAACTTGACTATAAGGGGATGGGTGAAACGGGAGGTGTTCTGGGCGACTGCCAATGGACTGAGAGAGAAGATAAAGGTTGCCTTGGATGAGAAAGGAATTTCTATTCCCTATCCACAGACGGATATGCATATCAAAAGTGATGATGGCGGATTGATAGCGAATGCTACCGTGTCGAAGAAATCTTAATCTAAAGCTCCAATAAGGATATAATATCGGTAAGCTACAACAGCCTGTTGTAGCTTACTTAGTTTTGAAGGATCCTTGTGACTATAACGAGGTAAGATAAGTTTGTTTATTCTGTTCAGAAACCGAAATAATATCTTTTTCATATGTATATAATTTGATTGTCATATGCACAGATATCGCGCCAAACTTAAACCGACTTCGTTTGTCTCTCCTGTTATTTGAGGCGTAAGAATTCTTTTTCTTTGTTCCAGGTGAAAGCGGTAAACAATATTGCCAATGCGGATGCCAATAGGATAATTTCGAAGGAGGCGTCCCAGCCGCTTTTGTCTACTATTGCACCAAGAGCTGCATTCGCAAGAAGGTCGCCAATGAAATAACCAAATAATCCTGTGAGACCTGCGGCAGTTCCAGCCGCTTTTTTGGGAACTAAATCCAAAGCCTGAACACCAATCAACATTACAGGACCATATATTAAAAAGCCAATTGACCATAGGGAACTATTGACCATCCATTGGTTTTCTCCAGGTGCCAACCAATAAATGGCTACGGCTAGGAAGGTCAGTGCCATATATAGGATGGTAACTGGCGCTCTTCGTCCTTTAAAGAGTTTGTCACTCATGACACCACAAAGAATAGTTCCTGGGATGGCTGCAAGTTCATAAATAGAAGCAGACCAGGTAGCTTCGGAGGCTGTAAAATGTTTTGCTTCCTGAAGGAAGGTAGGTGCCCAGTTAATAATACCGTTTCGTACCAGATAGACAAAGGCATTTGCGATCGCAATGTACCAAAGTAATTTGTTGTTTAATACGTATTTGAAGAAGATCTCTTTTGAACTGAATTCTTTTTCCTGAGAGGCTTCATAGGTTTTTGGGTAATCATTTTTATACTCTTCGATGGGCGGGAGGCCACAGGATTGTGGGGTATCTCTAACGAGAAAGATAGAGAGGATGGCAACAAGCAATGCCGCTAATCCAGGAAAGTATAAACGTGCCTGCCAATCTACGAATAGCTCTACACCTAATATGGCTAATGGACCTACTAAAAAACCACCTACGTTGTGTGCTAGATTCCATATGGACATGGCGGTACCGCGCTCTTTGATGGAGTACCAATGCACTACAACGCGTCCACAAGCTGGCCAGCCCATCCCTTGTACCCATCCGTTGATAAACAACAAAACGAACATGATAGTGATTGAGGAGGTCGCAAAGGAGGAGAATCCCATAAAGATCATGGTGAGGGAGGATAGGATAAGTCCAGCGGCTAGAAAATAACGGGCATTGCTTCGATCTGAAACATTCCCCATGAAGAACTTACTCAATCCATAAGCTATGGAAATGGCAGACATGGCAAACCCAAGCTCAGCCTTGCTATAACCGAGGGTGTCTTGTAGGTCTTTTACGGCGAAAGAGAAGTTCTTACGTACAAAGTAGTAAGCGGCATAGCCTATAAATATTCCTATAAATACCTGAAGTCTTAGTTTTTTGTACTCAGGGTCAATACGGTCTTCGGGCAGCCTCGCTTTGTGCGAGGCTGGCTTAAATATACTGAACATAGTTGGTTTGTTTTAAAATAGGCTTGGGTAGTCGCTAATGATGCCATCTACTTTTAGGGCTTCGAGCGCAGTAATCTCTTTTTTGCTGTTGACGGTCCACGGTATGATCTTGATACCTAGATCATGTGCTTCTTTTATGAAGGCTGCGTTGACTAATTTGTAGTTTGGACTTATAATAAATGGTGTGAAACCTAAGTCTGTCACAAGTTCTTTTATCGTTTTTGTGTTTTTGACATCTATCAGATAAGATGTTTTAATCTGTGGATAGGTCTTATTAATGTATTGAATTGTTCTTTTATCAAAGGATTGTATGACTGTTCTTGGGGCTATGCCTTGCTCGATTACAACCTCCAATATTAGGTCTGAAAATTCCTGAGGAGCGGGATGCCATTCATGATCCTTGCCCTCCTTACTTTTGGTCTCAATATTATAGAACATCGGAGTACGCTTTTTTTCTTTAGCGTAGGCTTCCGATTCCTTGATCAGATCCTTTAATAAGGCTATTGGGGTAGCTATTTTCTTTTGCTCTGGAAAGTCAATGTTTCCTTTTAGTCCCAAGTCAAAATTGCTCAGTTCTTTCCAGGTATAACTGTATATTGTCCCCTTAATATCTTTCCCTTTAAGCTCAGTGCCGTTTTTGTAAGTGACGAATTTAGGGTTTAAATAATCGTCATGATAGACTACTACTTTTTTGTCTTTGGTAATGTGACAGTCCATTTCTAAAGTAGTGACCTTGGGAAGGTCCATAGCAACTTTCATCGCACCTACTGAGTTTTCGGGATATAATCCTCTTGCTCCTCGGTGGCCTTCATAAGAGAAAACAGGGAAGGAGCTATTGTTGGTGGTATTTTTGACATTCTTCTTCATAATCCCACAGCTGGATAACAGGGTTGTAATTAGAATAGTGCTCGTCGCGATTGATAACTTCATTAGTGAAAAGGTGATTGTTATGTTGATTAGTAAAATTAATTATAGTTTAGAGATTTAAAAAACATTATCTGTTAAAGTTTAAGATACAATAGGTTGGTATCGGACGGTTATATCATAATAGTTCTGTTTTTTACATAGCTGGATCAACCCATTGGCTGATCCAGCTTGTTTTTAAAAACGATCCTGTCTTTTAGGGTGCAGGGAACATTTTTGTTGAATTAGTTGTTTCAATTGCACTAATCACAGATGATGTAGTCAATGAGATTATATTTCTTGTGCGAGACGTGCTCCATTTTGCTGTTACGACGTTATACTCTCCTCGTAGTTCCAAGAAATTATTTTGCCCTACTGTTGATGCAGTAGCACCTGCTCCTCCAACAGAGGCTACGTTATAATACACATTGCTGGCGTTGTATTGGTTGATATACTTGATATCCCCTGTTACTGCGTAGTAATCTGTGTTGGTTACCCTAAAACCTCTATTTGCTCCATTTACCATTCCAAATAACGTATATGATGTTTCTGGATTTCTCAAGAATACCACGTCCATAGGTTCTGTGTCATGATTTATGTTAGTTCCCCTGAACGCTGCAACTCCGTATGTTAAGCCGGAGTTGGCTAATAGGTTCGTGGTGGTACTTCCTATCCCGTCGTCTCCTGGTTCGGTGTTATAGGCATGTTTTTTTACCCATTTGTTGCTCGGTATACTACCTGCCGCTGAATTTGGTCCATTTATTTTTTCACTCGTGCCACCGACATAGAAGTATTCGCCTTTACGTATAAATCCTGAGGTAATATTGAATTTATAAGTACGGACAGCTCCTGTTATCCAGCCGTCTGCAGGAGGGATACCGTTGGTCTGACCAGCGTTATTACAAGTAATCACTGTAAAGTTTTCATTAGAGAAATTGATGTCGCGTAGCGCCAAAAACTGTATGTACTCATGGTTTGCGTCTGAACCATTAGGATAAGCAAGCCATCCTGATATGACAAAGGCAGCAGCATCGGGATGAGGTCTATTAGGGTCAAATACTTCTGCCGTCACCGGATTAGGCATAGTGCTAGCTTCGATTTCGTTTAATTTGATGGTCATGACTATTTCGCCTTCGGCTGTTGGCGTTCCGCTTATAGGAATCTTTACTTCTCCTGTCAGGCCATCTAATGTAACGGCATAATCTTTTATAGGATTTAAGCCCTGTGCACCAGTACCGGAAAAATCTACTGAAAATTTCAGCTCTTCACCTGCTGTACCTTTTTGGTAGGGGAATATCAAAAAGACATTTTCAATCGGTTGTTTTATGGCAAAGGATTTGACGGCTAGGGAAGCTTCTCCCAATGAGATTCTGCCATCTTCCTGTTTTACCATGATTTCTCTTTTTTGGTCACCAGATTGGATTAGTATTTTTCCCTCCCGTTCAACTCCTCTATTTATGCTTGCTTTTGCCAATATGGACTCTCTTTGGCCATTGCCTTCTCCCGATGTTACGTCAAAAGTAAGCCATGGAGCATCCGTCGCTGTGACCTTCCACGCTCCGCTATTAGTTCTTATTGCAAAGCCTTTTTCTTCACCTTGCCAAGAGAACTTCAATTCATCAGGTGTCTGTTGCAAAAACAGATCGGCTATATTCCCATCTTTTTTGCATGCTGTCAGAAAGGCGATAAATATAACGATTAGTGTTGCAATACTTTTTATTCTTTCCTTGTTCATAATTTTTTATGTTAAAATCTACTGATTATTCAAAATCGTGGTTCGTTATCGCATCGAGTAAGAAAACGCTTTTGGTCTTGTCATGGTTTCGGTATATTTCCTGCCAAATTCATCTGTCACAGTGATTTCCAAAGTTGATGTAGCATTGGAAGCTGTGGTGAGAAACAAATGTCCTGTGTAAATCGTAGTAAACGAACTGGTCGGATCCGCATTGACGTTAATGCGTTGCAGGTCATACGAAATAAGATGTAATGGGTCTTTTTTAAATACCCTACTATAAGGCAATGTTTGTCCATTTTCTTTTATAGAGATTTGCCAGTTGTCCTGATATCCCCAAATATTTATAAGAACTTGGTTTTTATTACTTGCTGTAGCATATTCTCCTGCTATATCAGGAACTTTAGCTTTGAATTCAGCATTAGCTTTAGGACTATGGGTATCTGCTGTGATATGCACCTTGTTGAGGTCATAAGCTCTAAATTGATAGTCCTTTTCATATCCGATACCTTTGTAATACCATTTTTGATTTTTACCTTCCATTTCCCACACACCATATCCACCAGGACTACCGTCTTTACAGATATGATTACCTGCATAGTTAGGACTTCCCGTCCACCACCAGGTGGCACTTACGGCGCCCATGTTATGTTCGGAGACATTGGAACCTTTTGGTGTGATACGGTAGTTGATATGTGAATGTCCAGTCAATACCTTTACATTGTCGAAATTAGATAATGCGTTGACCAAAGCTGGTGAATTCTGCATGTAATTACCATAATTGCCACTTGCGTTTGGATTTGTGTAGAGTGGAACGTGCATGGCTACGACAATTGGCGTGCTTTTGTCTGTAATGTATGATAAATCCTTTTGTAGCCAGTCTAGCTGCTCTTGTACAAGAATATTGTCGTACTCTCTTGAGCCTATAGTTCCGATCGAGCCTCCATCATTTTTGTAAACCATATTGTTTAGGATTACGTAGTGAACTTTGCCAATGTTGATAGAGTAATATGTAGGGCCCATCAGGTTACGATAGGGGGCGGCAGCTAATAAGTCATTCAATGCTACGTAAGGGTCAAAGTCGTGGTTCCCGATGACATTATAGATTGGGAATTCTAAATCTTTAACCTGATTAAGATACTCGGCCAATTTGAAATTGTTGGAGTACCAATAGGCATCCCAAGACTGATCACCTAGTGTCAAACCGTAGAATTTCTTACCTTGTTGTTTGTAGAAGGCATATGTTTCGTTTAGGTCCTTTATAAACCCCGATTGAAATTGTCCTAAATCTCCATTTCGATTGGCAAGATGTATATCTGCCATGAAAGCTACCACATGGTTGTCGTTGTTGGTTTGTATCAACTCAAAATCCTTGATTTCGGAAGCATACTGAATACCGACGAGCTTTTTGAAAAATTGAGGAACACCATTCGCTACTGCGACTTCATAGTTAGCAGGCACGGTGATGAAGACATTGCCATTTTTCTTGGCCGAAGGTAGATAATAAACCCCGTTTTGGTCGGTTGTGGTAAATTCAAAACCATCCGATACGATAACATTGGCTATGCCTTGCCCGTTGGAATAAACGGTTCCTTTTACGGTCATGTTTTCCTTGTCTGGAAGATCAGTATTGAACACTGGGTTAAGATAGGTTTTGCCCAGTAATTGATTCAATGAACCGCGTTTGATCCGGATTTCATAGTTACCGTCTCCCAATTTTTCGGCAGGGGAGAGGAGTATATGGTCTTCTGCTAGACTGTTTATAGGGAGTTCAACTGTTCCGCCATCCTGTCCACTTTTGGGAATAAAAGCGATGATGTCGTCAACCATAAAACCCCGTCCGATTATTTTTATGTCGTCCTTATTTGCGATATTGTATACGTAGGGTATATCGATATGGGTAATCTTTATCACTGTTGCTATCTGCTCTTCAATCTGGGTAATATTCTTGTCTTTACAAGATATTGTACCGAATGTCAGGCATACTGATAGGATTGCGATACTATTGAAACTTCTCATATGTATTAGTGATTAATTGGTTTGTTATAAGTTTTATATATTGCAAAATCATCAATTCCTAATCGTCCTCCTGCATTGTTAGCGAGTGGTCTGTTCAGTCTAAAACGTACAGGACCTTCTACATCCATCATGAATATAGCTTGTTTAGCCTGTAGACTTTCTGCATTTTTATGGGCATCAGTAATCTTTTCTCCTGCCTGTTTCCACGTTGCGCCTTGATCTGTAGAGTATTCTAAAACAAACCAGCTTGTAGGATCATCGTAATAGGATCCATACCAAAACGTTACCTTGGCCGCTCCGTCTGGAAGATCAAAATTCATCTGTAAAAGACCCGCCTGATTCTGTTGTATACGGATTGCATTTATACCACTTACTATTCTATCACGACCAACGGTATTACCGATAATCGACTGGTTGAGATGCCATTCGCCGGTCTGAAAGATTACATTGTTTCCGATATCAGGCATGTTATAACTACCTTTGGGCTTGTCTGGTGCTTCAAAAGACTCGGGCCATCCAGCATACAATTTACCACTAGGGTAGAGCATGTCCGCATAAGTCAACAATCTCAATTGTACTTTGTCGTTCTCTTTAAGGACAAGACCACGGAATGTAGCACTAGGAGTGATACTTTCATCCCCAAATGTTGCTTGTTCTGTCACTGTGATATAGACCCTGTTTTCTTTGTCATCCGCTACAGGCCTACTTCCTCTAATCTGAGCGTCAGGTGCTGGGTCTTCTACTAAATCGGAGGTAATCTCTACATAAGTAGATTCGTAATCATCGTATTTGTTGCTTAACGAAGCAATGGAGACCGGAGTCGCTTTTACAGGATTGTTTCTGTTAATGATGTATGTATTATTATGGTTTAAACCTGACAGTGTTAGTATACCATTCTTCTGTGCCAGTTTGAGTCCGTCGATCCATACGTCAATGGAATCTCCTAACCGGTATCGATCTACATCATTTACTTCGAGCATAATACCGCGTAATTGTCCCCGCCATTCATTTTGAATGGCAATACAATTGCTTGGTATATTTTTTCCTGCATGATTGGATACGACCAGTCCACGGATGTGGTTGGCATCGGTAAGTGTATTCGCTTCAAGAACCATCTCTTGTCCTTTGAAGGTATTGCGTAACGCATATATCGATATTTCGGGGTTATTGGTTCCCAAGGCCTCATTGACATCTTCTTTGAAGCAACCTGATAACAACAGGGTTGCTGCTATACAGGTATATCCTAGTGTTTTTATTCTCGTTGTTGTCATTATTTCGGTTTGTTTAGTTTGTAGGTTGCCACCACATTAATGTATTGGGAGTATTTCCTCCCATGCGCGCGACAGCCTCATCGAAGTTTGCTTTGTTTACAGCTTGTGTAATCAATGGATAAGGCATTCTAACAGGCATTTTTCCGTTATTTTGTAAGCCAGGACCTACATATAAATCTAATAACCCGGTTCTGCGGTATTCATACCATTGCTGAAAATCGGTGAATAACAAAGCGTAATATTTTTGTAGGTGTACCTTTTTTAAGAGATCTGTATTGCTGTCTGTTTCTAAAAAGCCTATTCGAGGAAGACCAAAAAAGCCTGTCGGTACGTTCACACCCCATAAGTTGATGGCAGAGGTTACGCCTTCTTCATAGGCTTTTTTTGCATCACCCGAGACAAATTGACGTAGCATACATTCTGCTTTTATAAACTGTAATTCCGCATAATTCATGATATTTCCCAAGTTTTTATGAGACTGAAAAGAAGGGTGATATGTAGATTGTATCTCAGGTACTCTACCCCGCTGATAGCCGGAGATCATGCCTGCATACACACCCAAGGTGGGTTGAGTAGCCCATATTGCTAGCCGTGGATCATTCGGTTGATCTTGCGTTTCTCTTTGTAGATTATCAATAAAATAATCCGCGTAACCTTTATTCCCATTGAAATCTATAGGCCTCGAATTGAGGTAGGGATTGATATAAGGTTCCTGTCCACTAAAATATAAAATGGCTGAATCGTCATGGCTCTGCATGATGGGATATTCACTGCTATTGGTTTCTAATATTTCCTTGATTTTTAGCGTTGCACTCAATTCTGGTTTGTGGGATACCCGTAGTAATAATCTAAGATAGAGTGAATTGGCGAATTTTCGCCATTTCAGTGCATCAGCACTGTATATCGGATCCATAGCATGTTGTGCTTCCGGGATTAGATCTGAGGCAGTCACAGCACTGGGTAGAGTTAGCAACTGGTTGGCCTGTTCTAACTTAAGGAATAGATCTCGGTAGATATCAATCTGCCGGTCAAATTTTGGCGTTGTATTCAACTCATGATAGCCCAAGTTACTATCAAAGTAAGGCACGTCTCCGTACATATCGGTAATCAACGAGCTCACCCATACGTCCAGCACCTTGGATATACCTTGGTATATTTTATACCCCGACTGTTGCGCTTCGCCGGCGCGTTTGTAGATGTCGCGAATATTGGTAAGTTGCACATACCAGTTACTCCACATATATTCGGTCTCGGTAGCCCGTACCTCATAGCGGTGAAACTCTAGGTTATCATTTGTTGTAACAGTAACTTGCATCAACTCATTATTGACGCGCATATTTCGGTTGAGGTTGGCAACTAATGTCTTATAAATGGTTGGTCCCAACAAGCCTTGGGGAGCTACTTTAGCACTTTCGTTTGGATTGGTGTTGATTTTAACAAAGTCCTTTGTGCAACCGTTTAGCGCAAAAGCCGACACGGTAAGTAATATGATTGATTTTAATTTCATTTTCATAACTGTATACATTAGAATGAAAGAGATAGGTTTAAACCAAAATTTCTCGTGGATGGAAATTGGGCAATCTCTCCACCTTTTTCAATGCCACTGGCATTGAGTGAAGCAAATTCAGGGTCGA
>JAITLW010000096.1 GCA_031277715.1 Sphingobacterium sp.
GTATACTCTGGAGTATCAAAACTAACTTTAACATGGGATTGAGCTGCTAAATTATATATTTCGTCAGGTTGAGTCTCTTGGATAACCCGGATCAGATTTGTAGAATCGGTAAGATCGCCATAGTGTAGGACAAAGTTTCTATTATCCAGATGCGGATCCTGATATAGATGATCGATACGATCCGTATTAAAGAGCGAGCTCCGTCTCTTCAATCCGTGCACTAAATAGCCTTTTTTTAATAAAAACTCGGCCAAATAAGCTCCGTCTTGCCCTGTAACACCTGTAATAAGTGCGACCTTTTGAGTAGTAGATTCCTTCATAATACAAAATTAGCCAAACTTAGAAAAAATGCAGGGGATTCACGAATACCTATTAAAAAAAAAGCTATTTACATTGCTCTTTTATACCGAATAAGCCGTGATTTTATACGGTATAAGAATAATATCTCTCTTACTTATTTTAACAAGAGAGATATTATCCACGATTAAACCGAATGAATTACAAAGAAGCGATAGCTGCTTCATAATCTGGTTCATTCGTCGTCTCTGCAACTTGTTCTGTATAAACAACCTTTCCAGACTCATCTAATACGACTACAGAACGGCTCAATAACCCCTGCAACGGTCCATCCGAAAAACGAACACCGTATGCTTCTGAAAAAGCATTGTCTTTGTATTCCGACAAGGTCACCACATTTTCGATTCCCTCCGCTGCACAGAATCTTCCTTGTGCAAAAGGCAAATCCTTTGATATGCACAATACAACCGTATTAGCCATCGAAGATGCCTTTTCATTGAATGTGCGCACAGACATCGCACAGGTGCCCGTATCAATACTTGGGAAAATATTTAAAACAATCTTCTTGCCTAAAAAGTCTGACAAAGACTTCTGTGATAGGTCAGCAGCAGTTAATGAAAAATCCGGAGCTTTTGTTCCGACAGCGGGCAAACTTCCTGCCGTGTTGACTGTTATACCTTTAAATAAAACTTGACTCATGATAATAATATTTAATGCCATTAAGATAGTAATTTTCAAGGACTACGCCTATTAAAAAATTATATAAAATTATTTTTATTGGAAAAAAAATACTATGTTAGCATTGTATTTTAAAGAAATATGTTAACCAAATAAGCTTATGAAAAAACTACTATTATCGTTTCTATTAGCTAGCCCAGTTCTCTTATTTGCTCAAGGCTCACAAGTGAATACACAAGGTATAAAGGCCCTAGGTATGGCAGGCGCTGGTTCTGCGTTATTCGTTGATGAATCCAGCATATTTTATAATCCGGGAGCGCTCGTCAAGATGGACCATAATGCCATCTCTGCTGGAGCATCTGCTGTCATGTATAGATCTGCTTTTAAAGAGGTCAACTCGACACAGCAGTATGATACAAAGTTCCAGATTACACCTCCTTTTTCGGTATTCGCTACATTTGGCCCGAAAGACACCTGGTGGAAAGCTGGACTTGGAGTATACACGCCATTTGGCGGTGCAGTAGACTGGGGGCAAGATTGGCCAGGTAAGTATGAGTTGAATCACCTGCAGATGCGTGCCATCTATATACAGCCTACATTAAGCTTTAAAATCACAGACAACTTTAGCGTAGGTGGAGGGTTTGTGTACAACCTCGGTTTCGTCGACCTATCGAGATCCCTACCTACATTCGATGCCAATGGTAACCCTGGCCGGGCAGAGCTCTCAGGAGTGGGGACAGGAACCGGTTACAACGTCGGTGTCCATTACAACCTCGAAAATGAATTTGCAATCTCACTAAGCTATCGCTCCAAAGTCGTTACCAAACTAAAAGATGGCGACGCTAAATTTACAGTGCCAGATGCATTGGCGGCTTCATTTCCTACGACTACCTTTGAGGCAGAATTGCCCTTACCGGCTTCTTTCAACATAGGTGTCTCCTTTCCTATTAGTGAACGCTTAGACATTGCTGCAGACGGAACCTTTATTGGATATGATATCTACAAATCGTTGACATTTGATTACAAAGACAATACGCCAACACTAGAAGATACCTACCAGCCCAAGAAGTATCAGAAGGCTTTTTCTGGAAAAATAGGACTTAACTACAAGGCGTCGGACAAACTTGCTCTTCGTACTGGCGCAGGCTATGTCGCCAGCCCAGTCTCGGCCCAATATGTATATGCCGAAACACCGGACAACAATCGTGTAATGGCTTCCTTAGGATTCACCTATATGCTATCGGACAAGTTTGATCTAACTGGGGCGTACACCTTCCAACGTATTTTGGAACGCACAGTAACCAATGCTGTAACAGGTCTGAACGGGACATTCAAGACTAACATCCATGCTCCCGGCATTTCCCTCACCTACAAATGGTAATAACTTAAAGGTATTGACAGATGAAAAGATTCCAAAAAAACATTAAACTTTATATAGGCCTTGTAGCATGTGCTCTAGCAACATCCTGCGCACCTGAAATTGACAACGCAAAGCCCAATGAAAATACAGGTAGTTCAAAACCCGATTTTTCCAAATACATCGCTATAGGTAACTCGCTCACGGCGGGCTTTGCCGATGGAGGATTATATTTGGAAGGCCAGCAATTGGCTTTCCCGGTGTTGATTGCAGAAAAAATGAAGGCCCATGGAGGAGGTGAATTCAAATCCCCTTTCTTTATTGAAAGTCAATCCAATGGTTCGGGATATATCCGTTTGAAAGCTTTGGTCAACGGGCAACCCGTAACTGAGCCCGTCACAGACAAACTAGCAGTCAGAGGTCTATCACCCAATAACACGCCTTTATATACAAAATACACCGAGGAGGTGAATAACCTAGGTGTCCCGGGAATGCGACTCGATATGACAGAAATACAAGGGCTGGGCACCGTAAAAGGTAATCCTTATTTTGAGAGACTACTCACCGAGCAAGCGGCTATGACTAGTTACCGTGCTTTTGCCACATCCAAAAACCATACTTTTTTCTCCTTTAGCCTTGGTAACAATGACGCCTTAGGCTATGCCACCAATGGCGGAGTACAAAAACCGGATGGCACCAGCACCCTTACCGACATCAACACCTTTAGTAATAACCTGACAAACTTTATCACCGATTTAACGACTAACGGACGAAAGGGAGTCATTGCGACTATCCCGGATGTGTCAGCAGTTCCGTTCCTCACCACAGTAACACGACAAGCCCTACTGCAAGCTGCTACTACCGCTTCTCAGGCACAAGGAGGCCCAGCTGTTACCGCTCTTTTTATAGCAACTAAAGCCGGCGCAAGACCTGCTACCGATAAAGACATGTTTGTTCTACCTTTTGCTTCTTCAGGCCTATTAGGAAAACCTAATGATCAAAAAATCCCTTATGGTCTACATCCAAACAATCCTATTGAAAGCCAATATGTATTGGATGAAGCTGAGGTCGCAGAGGTCAAAACACGTATTGACGAATACAACAAGAAGATTTTGGAGGTCGCCAAGAGCAGAGACTTAGCGGTAGCTGATATCCACGCTTTCTTAAACAAGGTTAAAAATGGTTATGTATATAATGGTATAGTCATTAGCAACAAGTACATCACTGGAAACGTCTTTTCATTAGACGGCGTACACCTTACACCGATGGGATATGCCATTATGGCCAATATCTTCATCGATGCAATCAACGCTAAATATGGCACTCAACTCGACAAAGTCGATGCTATGCAGTACCGTGGGGTCAAGATGCCTTAAAAAAGCACGGAATCCCACAGACTAGAAAAGGCACCTTCGTCAACAGGGTGCCTTTTTTAGTGCAAGCTCTTTTTTAGACCAAGCATTTTAGCTAAGTTTGATAGACAATTAAGAAGTCGCTATAGGACTTCACCCTACCAATACCCTGCACGTATTGGTAATGGACAATAAAACAGTAAACAGATGAAAACAGTATTACAACGCGTCAATAACGCCGTGCATTTTGAGGCATCCAGCCCATCGTCCGCGGTCAAGATTAATATCGATGGTCCAGCATCTATAGGTGGTGAAGAAAAAGGGGTACGCCCTATGGAATTGGTATTGATGGCATTAGGTTCATGTAGTGTATTCGATCTAACGACGATCTTACAAAAACAAAGGCAAGACATTCAGGATATCCGAGTAGAAGTAGAAGGAGACCGTCGAGAAGAAATCCCTAACATTTTCACCAAAATCCATATTAGCTTCTACCTAAAAGGTGATATCGATGAGATTAAGGCGCAAAAAGCTGCTGAACTTGCCGTAAAAAAATATTGTTCAGTACATGATATGCTTGCTGCAGGAGGTGTTGACATCACCTACAGTATCAAGATAAACTAAGATCAGAGCACCTTTTATCAGGTGCTCTGTTTCTTCCATATCTTTTCAGACCAACGTCCCACCAACCAAAAAGAAACGGCCAGAATGAGAAAGAAAATTGTCCGGTTGATATTATCCCAAAGGTACTCTACAAAACGGGTGTAAAGATTCAGAAGAAAAAACACAAATCCAATATCCCGTATCACCGCATCTTTTTTCTTTAATCCGTAGAGGGCCAGAGCCAACGACACCGTTATTGCCAATAATCCCCAATATAAAATTTCATACTGTCGTATTTGGGTCCAGGCTTCAAAATCGCTGTAATTCCCAAAGATAGAGAGACACCATAAGGCAATCATTGTATACAGCAGACCGATCACAAAGCTAGTAGACTGGAACTCAACCAATGCACTCCAGCGCGGTTGAACCCAAATTGAAAATGCAGTGAGTAGAGCGCCAAAAATAGTGAAGCGTAAGGGAAAGTTCATCCCCCAAAATTTCCATCCCCACTCGCTATGCAATGCCGTCTCCGTAGCAAACCATACCCCCAATGCAACCAGGGTAAATACCCAAATCAGTTTTGATTTCAATTTGACAGCCAACACGGCATAGATTAAAATCGAAATAAAAAAGAGTATCGTAAAATAATGCGTATTACGATCTAAAATCTGGCCTAAAAAACCAATACTTGCAGCTGTAGAAAAAGCACCCGACAACATCAGCGTTTCATTGGAAAAGGTCTTATCGGGATACCGTTTTTTATTCCGAAATCCAAGCATATAGAAAGCTACCGCCAATCCTGCAAAGAACAGGCAAAACACAATATTTGGTGTTTCGTAGAATTGCTCCACAAAGCGGACTAACATATCGTCTGCAAAAAGGGAGACGACAGAAAAAATCAACGAAGCCAATGCTACCCAAAATGCATACCGCGCCAGAACCTTCCATTCAAAGCTACGTTCATCCATATTTTCCTGCAATTCCTTCACTTTATCTGCGTCCAGCAGCTTCTGCTCATACCAGTGCTCCAACGCCTGATCTACAACTTCTTTCTCTTGCTTACTTAAATCTAGTTTCTTCACAAATTCCCCGGTTTAATTAGTACAATTTACAAATAAAAGCATTATTAATGCTAAAAAAGCTAAACTCCACCGAAGTCCTTTCTATAAAGTCCAATTAATATTCAGTAACTTTGCAAGTTGCAAAAACTTAACGTTCCATGTCAAAAACAAAAGCAGTAGATTTAGGAGATCAAAATGAAGTTGAGGTATTTGGTGCCCGAGTCCACAACCTCAAAAACATAGACATCTCATTCCCAAGAAATGAACTCGTGGTGATAACCGGACTAAGTGGTTCAGGCAAATCATCCTTAGCTTTTGACACGATATATGCAGAAGGACAACGTCGCTATATGGAGACATTTTCTGCCTATAGCCGTCAGTTTTTAGGAGGGATGGAACGTCCCGATGTCGACAAGATATCCGGATTGAGTCCAGTAATCTCAATCGAGCAAAAAACAACAAGCAAAAACCCACGATCTACGGTAGGAACGATTACCGAGATATATGATTTTTTACGTCTATTATATGCTCGGGCGAGTGAGGCCTTCTCTTTCGTGAGTGGCCAACGGATGCAACGTATGTCTGAGGATCAGATTGTAGACCGGATCCTAGAAGATTTTGACAAAGAGGCTATTTATATTTTAGCGCCGATTGTCAAAGGGCGTAAGGGACATTACAGAGAGTTATTTGAACAGATCCGAAAACAAGGATATACCAAAGTACGCGTCGACGGGGAATTGCTAGAACTAGTACCCAAAATGCAGGTTGACCGCTACAAAATACACGATATCGAAATTGTTGTCGACCGATTGATGGTCGAAGAGCAAGATCGCAAACGCCTCTACACCTCGGTATTACAGGCGATGAAAGCCGCCAAAGGTATTATCAAGATAGCAAATAAAGAAAATACAAAAGAGCAGTTCTTCAGCCGTTACCTTATGGATGCGGAATCGGGCATATCCTATGATGAACCGCAACCCAATACCTTCTCTTTCAACTCTCCCTATGGAGCATGTCCTAAATGTGATGGCTTGGGTTATATATTCGAAATCGACAAGAACACCGTTATCCCAGACCGTAAACTCAGTATACAAAAGGGAGCAATCATACCGCTAGGACCGGTGCGGGAATCCTGGAACTTTGCCGTATTGAAAGCTGTGGCACAACGATTTGATTTTGCGCTCACGACCCCTGTGGAAAAACTAACAGAAGAGCAAATCGATACACTGCTGTTCGGTGCAGAAGAACCGATCTCCCTCACGGTATCTTATGGTTCATACGGTGCTCGGGAATATAAAGTCAGTTTCTCCGGTATATTTAAAATGCTGGAAGAATACGGTGGAAAGACCAGCGACGACGCACCAGCCTTGGAGGATTATAGAACCAAAGTCTGTTGCCCTAGCTGCCAGGGAGCCCGACTAAAACAGGAGTCACTTCATTTTAGAATTGACAACAAAAATATCAGCGAGCTCGCTGCGATGGATATCTCTTCGTTGATGAACTGGCTTGAGAATATCGAAGAACGCATTGACGAGCGCCAAAAAATAATCGCTGTAGAAATCCTTAAAGAAATACGCACACGTTTGGGATTCCTACTGGACGTCGGTCTAAACTACCTCAGCCTAGACCGTTCTTCCAAAACATTATCTGGAGGGGAAGCCCAACGTATACGTCTAGCTACACAGATAGGTTCACAATTGGTCAATGTATTGTATATACTGGATGAGCCTAGTATAGGTCTCCACCAGCGGGACAATGAGCGTTTGATTAACTCCTTGAAAAACCTACGGGACATCGGCAACTCAGTATTGGTTGTCGAGCACGATAAAGACATGATACTCCATGCAGATTACGTCATAGACATGGGGCCGGCAGCAGGAATCCATGGTGGGCAAGTCGTAGCTGAGGGTACACCAAAACAGATTCTAAAAGCCAGCTCCCTAACTGCCGACTATTTAAATGGCAAAAAGGAAGTTCAAATTCCTACGAAACGCCGAGATGGAAATGGTCATACCTTATCCTTGAAAGGAGCGACAGGGAATAACCTTAAGAATGTCTCTGTAGACTTCCCTTTGGGCAAATTGATATTGGTAACCGGTGTATCAGGTTCTGGCAAGTCCAGTTTGATCACAGGTACACTCTACCCTATCCTCAACAAACACTTCTTTAGAGCCAAAGCAACACCTATGCCTTACAAAAGCATAGAGGGCTTGGAACATATAGACAAAGTCATAGAAATAGACCAAAGCCCTATTGGCCGTACCCCCCGATCTAACCCCTCGACCTACACAGGAGTCTTTTCGGATATCCGTACACTATTTGTACAGTTGCCTGAGGCAAAGATCAGAGGTTATAAACCGGGACAGTTTTCATTTAATGTCAAAGGTGGACGCTGTGAGACCTGTCAAGGTGCCGGTATGAAAATCATCGAGATGAACTTTCTCCCCGATGTACAGGTACCTTGTGAGACCTGTCATGGCAAGCGCTACAATAGAGAGACATTAGAGGTCAGGTATAAAGGCAAATCGATCTCCGACGTTCTAGATATGAGTATACACGATGCTGTAGCTTT
>JAITLW010000158.1 GCA_031277715.1 Sphingobacterium sp.
CGATATGTGGACACCGATCTTTAAACAAAATAGAAGTAACGTCTTAGAGGTCTTGGAGGAACATATCAAGCAGTTGCAAAGACTACATGATAAGCTAGAAGGCGAAGACTATGATGGCTTATATAAGTTGATCAAAAAATCAAATAAGATAAAACGTATTATTAAGTAAATAGAAAGAAGTAGTGGTTACCCATTGCTTCTTTCTATTAATACCATCAACATCAGACTCAGCACGAAACGTTCTTCGTCCACACTATCCGATGTCAGTTTATGTACCGTAAACTTCCGGCCGAAAAAAGAAGGTTCTTTCTTAATTTCAAATAATACCTGCCCATCGGTATTGGACAATAAATAAGCAGGATTAAAGAAGTATCCAGATAAAATACCTATCAATGGAATCTCTCCAAAAAGCCCATCCATAAACTTTGTCCAAGGATTTTTCTCCTGTATGGTATGATCATGATTATCGGCACTGTCCATCAATCGGAAAGTCGATCTCCATAACGACCGAAGCGTTTTTCTTCGCACCTTACCGACCACCCCTCCAGAATGATCTCTAATTGTAAATGTCTGTTGAAAATCAATCAGTTTATCAGAGACCAATTCGTAAAGAAGATTGGACTTGGATTCGTCACTGTAGATCTTAATTTGATCACGCCACGCAAATATCTTCTCACGTACATAACAAATTGTCTCACCAGATGTGTCCTTTGCAATAAAATCGTTGGCAAGTGTCCCTATCTTAAATTGAAAATGCAGCGGGTAGTTAAATGTACCCATATTAATATTTCCATTTAAATTTATCAAATACTTTAGACCATAACCATATCGGTCCGATTCCCAACAGTTTTACCAGATGTTTGACCCCAAGACTTCCTTCCTTTCTAATCAACAAAAATAAAACTGACAAGGAAACAAGCGCGATACTGGAACACACCAGCACCACCGATGGCCCACCATCCCGCTCCACATACTCGAGCTGCACAATAAAGAAACTCATAATCCCTATACAGAATAACATGGCGTAGGAAAGTGTTGGAGCCAGTTTGAGGTAACTATATACCACAATAGCAATAAACAAAGACCCCCAATTCAAGAACGTATGTGCATTCATACGGATCAAAAAATCAAATTGGGGAAAAGGAATCATCCATATGAGTCCCATTATTCCAAAAAAAGCAAGGAACAAAAAGAGAGCATACAGTACTTTATTTCCATTTACGAATATATCGTCCATATCCTTAAAGTACTTATCTACCGGCCGCTGTGGCACTTCCTTTTGTCCCTTGTTCTGTTTATTTTTGCTCATACCGCAAAAATAAGCAATTATCTATATTCTAACCCCTATTCCTCATATTTTACTTCTTTTGGCCTTTCGCATACACCCAGTAAAACACCACCGGGATCACAGTGAAAGACAGAATAAGACAGATCAATAGCCCTCCAACAATCATAATAGCAAGTGGTTTTTGGATTTCAGATCCCATGCCAGTAGACATTGCCGCCGGAAGCAGTCCCATAGACCCCATCAAGGCTATCATTACCACAGGACGTATACGGCTCCGGACCCCACTGTCTATCGCTTCCCTCAATTTCATTTTGTGGCGCATATTATCCCGGATCACGCCGATCAGCACAATCCCGTCAATTGTCGCCACTCCAAAGAGAATGATAAAACCTATACCTGCCGATATTCCAAAGACTGTCCCAGTCGCCCATAATGATATAAATCCACCAATAAATGCGAAGGCAAGCGTCAATGAAGAAATAGCCGTATCTTTAAAATTCCCGAAATTAGAATACAACAATAGCAGGATTAGCACCAATGATATCGGAACAACCGTAGCCAGCTGTTTGGCAGCACGTTCTTTACTTTCGAACTCACCAGCCCACTCCATATGATGTCCTTTTGGCAACTTAACCTCTTTATCCACCACCTTTCTAGCCTCTTCGATAGTACTTCCCAGATCACGCCCATCAATACTGAAGCCAACACCGATGTACCGACTATTCCCTTCCCGATAGATAAATGCAGGACCTGTTTGATAACCTATAGTCGCGATCTCCTGTAGCGGAATATTCTGTCCGTTACTCGTTGGTATCAAGATATTACCGATTTTTTCCTTTGTATCCCGATAGCCCTCTTCAAAACGCACCATCACATCAAACTGACGATCGTCTTCATAGAATTTTGTTGCTGCCTGCCCACCTATCGTCATCGCGATAACAGCCTGAACATCCGAGGTAAACACGCCATACCGCGCCATCTTAGCATCGTGCAATTGTATGCGCAATTCCGGCAATCCAATATTCTTATACACATTGATATCCGTTATCCCCTCCACTTTTGCGATAGAGGAAGCGACCTGGTCAGCATATTTTTCAAGGTCATACAGATCAGTACCAAATATTTTAATCACCAGCGAACTTTTCACCCCCGCCACATACTCTTCCACATTATCCTGTATAGGCTGGCTGAACCCAAAACTAACACCTGGATAGTGCGCCAATTTATCGCGCAACTCTTGAATGATATCTTCTTTAGAAACACTTCGCTTCCAATCCTTGGCATCCTTCAGCTGCACATTAAACTCGATATTGAAAAATCCGGTCGGATCCGTACCATCATTGGGGCGTCCCGTCTGTGTCAGTATAAACTCAATCTCTTCAGAGCCCTGCATCATCAGTTCTTTCATCTCCTTTGTGAGCTTGGTCGACTCTTTCAGGTTCACACTATTGGGCAGTGTCGCCCGGATATAGATCGCTCCTTCATTAAGCTTAGGTAAGAATTCAGAACCATAGTGCGAAAACTGAAAGGCACACAAGGCCAATAGCCCTACAAAAAGCCCAATAGTCGTCTTCTTATACCGAAATGCCGTATCATACAGTCCATAGATGCTACGCTGAAAGAACCGCGTGACAAAGTTCTCCTTTTCCTCGACCCCTTTCGTAAACAACAACTTACACATCGCCGGCACATAGGTCAAGCTCAATATCAACGATCCTAAAAGCGCATAGCCCAATGTAAATGCCAATGGAGAGAACATCTTACCCTCTACTTTTTGAAAAGAAAAGATCGGTAGCAACGCTACAATAAGGATACTCAATGCAAAAAATATGTAAGTAGCTACACTGCCTGTACTCTTTTTGATAAGTCCCAGTTTACTCATTTTCGCAAAACGCTCAGGTCCTACACGATGTGATAAGGTAGCCAATGCGACAAACACCGTCTCTACGATGACTAGCGTTCCTTCCAATAGCAATCCAAAATCCAATGAACCCATTGAAATCAAATTTGCCGGGAGTCCCTGTATCTTTAGTGCAATAATCGCAAACAGAAAAGACAGCGGAATCACAGAAGCAACAATAAAAGTTGATTTCCAATTGTATAAGAATATAAACACGATAAGAGAGACCAACAATATCCCTTCAATAAGATTGCCCGACACCGTCCGCACGGTATTATCTACCAATTTAGTCCGGTCGATAACCGTCTCCATTTTCACCCCTTCTGGTAGCACCCTATCGTTCAATTCTTCAATCTTATCTTTCAAGCTTGCAATCACCTCCGATGGATTCTCTCCACGTAACATCACTACAATCCCCTGCACGACATCCTCGTGTTCGTTAAAGCTAACCTGTCCTAAACGCGGTTTGCTCGACACCACTACTTCAGCAACATTTTTGATCAATACCGGTACCGTACCGTTCAGCTTGACCGTGATATTACCGATATCTTCGATTTTATCCAATAGGCCAACTCCCCTCACGACATACGCCTGGTCTCCTTGCTCGATTACATCTCCACCTACGTTAACATTCGACCTCGATACCGCCTCATATACATCCAGTGGCGTGAGGTCAAAGTTTTTTAATTCAGTTGGATTGATTTTGATCTCGTATATTTTCTCCTCACCGCCAAAACTGACCACATCGGCTACTCCAGGTACCCCTAATATTTCTCTTTCGATAACCCAATCCTGTATCGCTGTAATATCGCGGATAGGCTTATCCGAGCGAATGATATACCTAAAAATTTCGCCTGTAGCACCCGATGGTGGTTCGATTTCAGCTTCTGCCCCTTCGGGTAAATTTACCCCATTGAGTTTGTTAGCCACATATTGCTGTGCATAAAAATCATCTACACCATCTTCAAACTGAACCGTCACGACCGATAGACCAAATAATGATATAGACCGCACGTTCGATTTGTGCGGTATACTGTTCACTTCTTTGGAAATAGGCAAGGTGACTAGTTTTTCCATTTCCTCAGCACTCCGGCCAGGCCATTGTGTTATGATACGTGCGCGTGTATTGGTCACATCTGGGAAGGCCTCGATAGCGGTATGCCGGAGTGCATAGACTCCTGCAAACAACAAAGCCAACGTCGCAAACAACACAAATGTCGTATTATGCAAAGAAAATGTAACCAAGCGCTGTACTAATCTCTTCATCTTTCCCTATTTGTTTAACTCTTCATAAATCAACAATGCGTTTGAACCTACCACCTGCTCTCCGGGTTGCAATTTCTCCGCTATGAATGTATACTCTTCATTACTCCCAACTTTCGTAATCGGAAGAGTCCGAAGGTGACAATCGTCTTTATAAACGACAATATGCTCGTGATTACTGTGAAATACCACCGCATTATTAGGAATAGCAAGTGCTGTCCCTTGGCTATTATTTTTATCTATAATGATATCCGCACTCAATCCCGGCATTAGGCGTAGCGTCGGATTAGACAAAACCACCCGTGCTTTGAGCACATGCTCGTTATCGTCAAATACGTTATATATCTTATCAATCTTGCCTGGATACACCTGATCTGGATAAGCAATAGTCCTAACCTTAACCTGATCACCGACCTGTACATACCGCAGATTAGTTGCATAGATATTCACCATCACCCACACTTCCTTCAGGTTAGATATCGAGAACAACGGATCACTATCCGACACAATGTTTTGGCCTGCACTTATCGATTTCTGGATGATATAACCATCTTTGGGCGCCAGTACCTGAAAGGAATTCGAACCAACAGCTCGATACAATGCCAACGACTGAACGATACGGTCCAGTTCAATCCGTGCATGTTCAAGTTCGTGTTCCATCTGTAATAGCTCCGGAGCAGAAAACAAACCATCTTGAAGCATTTCCTTTTTTGTCTGAATCTGGTTTTTCAACAGTTGGATCTGATTCTCCTGATTTCGCTTCTCTTGATACAGTCCTTGGATCTCTGCCGAACGGATCGTAGCCAGTACCTGTCCTTTACGGACATAATCTCCAAGCTCAAACTGCACCTGCTCTACACTACCTTCCAGTAAACTCCGGAAAGCGACTAGATCATTCTCATTATATTCGATTTTGCCCGACAGTGTCAACTGTTCCATTATCGGACGCTCTTCGACAGCGACTATACTTGTCTTCTTCTTTAACATATCATTCAGGCAGAAGGTATCCTGCTTTGCAACCCCATCTTCTTTGGATGTGGAAGTCTGCTTGCACCCGACGAACAGTAATAATCCAACTATCTGTGCCAATACTAAGTAACTATGCTTCATCTGTAAATATTCTAAAAATCTTTTCCAACAATATATTGTAACTCTTCGTAGGTACTCTTATAATCCTCCAGAAGCTCTGCCTGGGACTGCTGAGCCTCCTTATAGGCCTGTGTAAAGTCGATAAACTCCAACAGCGTAATCTGACGGCTCTGCAAGTGCTTATTGTAGCTGATCCACATCTTCTCCTGATCCATAATCCGCTCTTTATCCCAACGCTGTAACATCCGTTCGTAACTATGCAATTGACTTTGCAGACGCATGAGCGTAGATTCTAACTCCATGCGTACAGATAGCCCCACCGACTTTTCCTGTTCGATTTCAAACTGAGCAGCTTTAATATTGCCTTTATTTCTATTGAATATGGGCAGATCTATCTGAGCCCCCAGCCCCACAAAATCACGCATTATATTCCCTCCGCGATCATACCCCAACTGCACTGTAACATCCGGCTTACGCATAGCGCGCTCTAGAACGAGCTTCTTTTCTGCAGACTGTGAAGCGTTCTCTTGGCGCTTCAGTCCTATATTCTGCTCCAATGCCATCGTCATCATATCTTTAGGAAGACTAGAAAGCTTAAAAGTCATTGATCGATCAAACATCAAATCTTTGGAATTAAGATCAGGCAACTGTGTCAGAATACGCAAAGCACTTAGTGCTTCGAGCTTGTCAGATTCGAGCGCCATCGCCTCTCTCTGCAAAGCGACCAGCTCCGATTGTATCCGATAAAAATCAGCTTGCGATACATTCTGCTTTTGCACCTGACTGGCATATTGCTTTTGTAATTCTTCGTATAGCGTTATTACAGTTTGGAGCTGTATTTCTTCAGCGGTTAGGCGTTCGACTTTATAGAACCCTTGTCGTAGTTCCTTTTTAAGCTGGCGTAGGAGTTCTTCATATTCAAGCAACGCATCATTCTTTTCCAGATTTTTCAGCGCTACTCTCTTTTTACGCTTACCTGCTGTTTCGATCAACTGCTCGAGTTCTATCGATACCTGCTGCGCTTTCCCATAATTCCCAAAAATTGGAGGCAGTTCTTCATAGCCTGTATTTTTCCACAGGTTTATCTCGCTAATACTCAATGTAGGGTTATTCCACACTTTCTCCTGAAGCACCTCCGCATCTACCCGCTGTATATTATAGCGCTGAGCCAGAAGCAAATAATTGTTTTTAAGAAATAGCGCTTCTAAGTCAGACAGGGAATAAGATTGTGCATAGATGGTCCCCTTAATTAGAAATAAGGAGATTAATAAAAAGATCTTTCTCACCATTTTTTGTTTTATACCGCAAAATTACCTGCCGTACATTAAGGTGAAGTCCGATATAGATTAGAAGTAGATTAGAAAGTCAGTATAATGGTCGTGCCCGAGGTGTCACTTTCGATTTCCAAGTTGATACGGTGCAATTGAAATATCACATTAGCCATTGATAGCCCTATCCCCTTCCCTTGATAACCTTTTACATTCTGTCCGCGAAAGAAATTCTGTTTGATATTATAGATATCCTCCCGTAATATTCCGATACCTTTATCTTTCAGCAATATCACCAACCGCCCCTTATTCTCTTTAATGGTAACCTTTACCACATCATTATTAGAATACTTCAAGGCATTCTCAAGCAGATTACCTATCGCCAATTCCAATAATTTATCATTACCTTCAAAACTCAGAAGCTCGTTATTTTGTACTTCCATCTCCACCTCAACCTTAGCCTGATGGTAGAGAACGGCATTCTCAATGACCGACCATATAATCTCATCCACACGCAACATGCTAAATTCGAATGAAGTTTTCGCTCCAGACAACAGGGCCATATTGTCCAACGTATCCTGCAGATCGGTCGTATATTGCTTGAGTTGAGAAATCACCGCTTCGTACTCTTCTACCGTACGTTTTTTGCTCTTGGTTACCTCCAGTGTCCCTAGCAGGGCTGTGATAGGTGTCCGCAACTCATGCGATACGTAATCAATAAAGTTCTTTTGCACATTAAAAGTCTGCGCTATCCGATCCACAAAATGATTGTAAGTCAATATCAGATCATCTATTTCGTAATAGCTCTTTTTCAAAACAATAGGCTCATTAAAATTCTTAGTGTCCTTCCTTTTGATTTCATTTATTATACGTACGATAGGTTCATAAGCCACCGTACCCAAATACTGGGACACGATAAAAATAGAGATGATCCCCAACAATGAAACGATCACTAGAATCTGTAAAAGAGACCCCATCTGCTCCTTAAAATCTTCTTTCGATTCGCGTGTGACTACCACAAAATCGCCTTGGTTATCCTCATAAAACCTACCGTTGTAAAAGAAATCAGGGGTAACAAAGTGTGCTATTCGTTCCTTTCGAACCTTATCCATAAAAGCCGAATCGATTGCCTCCACAGCAGGCATATCCCCATTGAAACGTTTATTATCCTTGTCCAAGAGAATAATATTTTTTCGGGAAATTGTCTTTAACAATTGGTTCTTGATGCTCTCATGTTCGAGAAAAGAAAGCTCATCCTGTTCCAGGTAATAGATTGCGGCCAATAGAGACTTACTCTCCAGAGACTCCCGCTCTTTCCGCTCCATAACAGCATAGAAAGAGATATAGATCATCGTAGAGATAATCAGTGTGATTACACTGAATATAAAGACCGAATAAATCGAAAGCCTATGCTTTAACTTCATCTTAAATAGTCTTAAACATATAACCTATCCCTTTTACCGTATAGATATACTTTTCCTGCCCCTGTTCGATCTTGCTCCGTAAATAGGAAATATACACATCCACCACATTGGTTTGATTATCGAACGTAATTCCCCACACCGCATTAAGAATCTGTATGCGTGTCACCGTACGGTCCTTATTCTCGATAAGATACAGTAGTAGTTTGAGTTCTCGGGGTGATAGATCAATAGCTTTCCCCTCTCTAGACACGATATATTGATTCATATCGACCGAAAGACTTCCATAAGTCAGCACATTGACCGGCACTTCCTGTTGCTGGTACTGCGTACGGCGGGTCAGCGCCCTGATTCGAGAGAGTAATTCGTCAAAATGGAAAGGCTTCGTGATATAGTCATCCGCCCCATAGTCTAGGGCAGATACCTTGTCCTGCACACTATTCAGTGCACTCAGCATCAAGATAGGGGCAAATATCTTTTTGTAGCGCAAGGTCTGCGCCAGCTGAATCCCATCCATCTGTGGCAGCATGACATCCAGAATAATCAAATCCCAGGAAATCCCCAGATAGGAATCCAGAACCTCCTCCGCAGACTTGCACAGCACGACCAAGTAGCCGTTCTCTTCCAATCCCTTGATCAGAAAATCGCTGATGCGCTTGTCATCTTCTACAACTAATATCTGCATAAGTCTTCTTGAATAAGAACAAACTTATCAATAATTAATCCATAAATCAGTACAAATAAGATTTCTAATGGATTTCTAATTTTAGTTCTTGAAATTTAAGCCGCCTAATAAAGGCCGAGCTTCAAAGCGTCCAAAAAAACAATCTATTCTTTATATTCCTTGCCCGTGTGTATATCGATATAATACCACTGTTCATTGCCCTCCGCAGATTTGACTCGTACCGCTCCATCGGATGAGATAGACCGATAGCTTTTGTTACCTATAGGAGCCTTTTTCAAATTGTCATACAGGAAATAATCACCTTCCTCTTCCTGTTGCAAAGAAAAGATCTGTTTTGTTGTATTCAACAGATTAACATCCCTATAACTTGGTTCGATTGTCCAGTCTTTTCGTTGTGTATCCCACACTCCCCATGTAGGCTTCGCTTCGCCTTTTTTGACCTGCACAATATACATCTCGGGCGATGCATTGACATACCTTATCTTACCTACGTTCCAGTCCTTGGGCATATCTATTGCGCCAAAGAGCATCTTTCGATCCGGCCAAAGCAAATTGCCCACCTGATCAAAAATAAAAAAATCTGAAACTTGAATTTCGTTCAGCAGATTCCCCTTCACATCGACGTAAAGCCAATCGTAAGCCCATACACTATGGTCATAATTGAACCGTCCCAAAATAAAATACGGGGAGTTATTGACCGAATAAACCAATGACACCTCCTTCAAAAACTCCATCTGTTCCGCTGTTCCTTGCTTAATCTCGCCAGGGAATGGCTTGTCGTATTGCGGAAAAGCATATACCTGCTGTGTTTTATTATCTTTCAGCAGTTTTGGAATCTCTGGTGCGTACCGCTCTTGATTAATGGAATCCAGGGTCAACATTCCTTCCCCCAGCTTGAGATCTAATCGGTCTGTGCCCTGCAAACCCGAAGCTATAGCATCCTTGACACTATACAAGGTAAACGTATTACCACTAGACGTAAAATAACGACCATTGTCCAATGTCCCTATGATACCGGCTTTTTCCTTTTTAATCTGTCCTTTTTTTATTTGATACAGCGCATTATTCAATACGAATCGGCTACTATCGAGCTCGTAGACTATTAGACTATACGTAGCATCATCAGAAGGTACATCTTCTTTAAGCAACACCTGTTGTGTCTCCAGGACCTTGATCCGCACCTTGACATAGGTAGTTGTTTTTTTTATATCACCTCCCATTATATTCCAGTCCCACTTCCACACGGGCATTTTCTTTTCATATTCAACCTCGGTCATCATGAGCGTATATCCTCCAAAGACCTCAAGACGGATTTCCTGACCGGCATACGCCTCTACAATTTTTCCCTGTGCATCTATCACCGCCGTCTCCCCGCCTTCATTACCTACTACCGCATAACCTGTGCTTATAAAAGGACTGGCATGGGTATACCGTTCACTGATCTTTTCTTTACCATCGCGGTTTACATAACTGAACCGTCCATCGCTATTTAAATAGGGAATCATAACATCTATTTTCGGTGAAGCCGCAGGTGCCTGGGCTTTTATTTCTGTAGCAGGATTCATACAGCTCGTTAATATACAAACGGCCATGAATAGTTGCAGTCTGTAATGTCTATATACACGCATAAGTTCTTCTTTCATTTAAACAGCATAAATGTAAGGATAAACAGAAGAGGGTAAAATAACGGAATCTGGGGATATTGAAGGTAGCGAAATTATTTTCACGTGCAACCTGCAGATCGAAAGAACAAGTCATTATCTTTGTCCAATATGCAAGAACAGAAAAACAATCCGCTACATGGCAAAAGACTAGACTTCATCCTAGAGGCACTGGTCGAGTATTATGGATGGAAAGAATTGGGTCGAATTATACCAATCCGCTGTTTTAATGAGAACCCAAGCATCAAATCCTCATTGACATTCTTAAGAAAAACTCCTTGGGCGAGGGAGAAAGTAGAACAATTATATATCAAAAAGCTTTACTAGTTTTATATTCCTTACATGCTTATTGGCTATAAACGACATTTTAGTTCCCTATAAACACAAGTCTACTCCTTGGCTGTATTGCGACTATAAAGAGTTACAAAAAAAAGCCTCAAAACTTTCATTTTGAGGCTTCTCTATTTTAATATTTTCAGACCTTACTTCGCGTAAGACACCGAACGGGTCTCCCGTATTACCGTCACCTTGATCTGGCCAGGATAGGTCATCTCCGTTTGGATACGGTTAGAAATATCCGCTGCTAATATCTCCGACTGTGCATCTGATATTTTCTCGCTCTCTACCACAACGCGTAGTTCACGTCCTGCTTGGATTGCAAATGTTTTCTCTACACCAGGGTAAGATAACGCTAATGCTTCTAACTCTTTCAAACGCTTGATGTAACTCTCCACCACTTCGCGACGAGCTCCTGGACGGGCACCTGATATCGCATCACAGGCTTGAACGATTGGCGAAATCATCGCCGTCATCTCAATCTCATCGTGGTGCGCACCGATGGCGTTACATACATCTGGGTGTTCTTTATATTTTTCGGCCAACTGCATACCGAGGATTGCGTGTGGCAATTCAGGGTTGTCATCAGGCACCTTACCAATATCGTGTAATAATCCGGCGCGTTTTGCATGTTTCACGTTCAACCCAAGCTCAGAAGCCATAGTCGCCGCAAAATTCGCCACCTCACGAGAGTGTTGCAACAAGTTCTGTCCATAAGACGAACGGTAGCGCATACGTCCTACCATACGGATCAACTCCGGGTGAAGGCCGTGGATACCCAAATCTATTGCCGTACGCTCACCGATCTCAACGATTTCGTCTTCGATCTGTGTACGTGTCTTAGCTACAACCTCTTCAATACGTGCAGGGTGGATACGTCCATCCGTCACCAAACGGTGTAAAGCTAGACGCGCAATCTCGCGACGTACCGGGTCAAATCCAGATAAAATAATAGCTTCTGGGGTATCGTCTACGATAATTTCAACACCGGTAGCAGCTTCCAAAGCGCGGATATTACGTCCTTCACGACCGATGATACGTCCTTTGACCTCATCATTCTCAATATTGAAAATAGAAACCGTATTTTCGATAGCCGATTCCGTAGCAGTACGTTGGATAGTCTGGATAACAACCTTCTTAGCTTCTTTGGAAGCGGTTAATTTAGCTTCGTCAACAATATCTTTAATATGGATAATCGCTTGCGAACGGGCTTCTTCTTTCAACGAAGTCACCAACTGCTCACGTGCTTCATCAGCTGTAAGGCCTGCAATCGTCTCTAACTGTTGGATATGTTGGTTTTTCAATAGGTCTACCTCTTCGCTCTTCTTCTCGTTTATCTCGGTCAACTGATCTAACTTTTTAGCTTTATTGTCAAGCTCTTGTTTATCACGGTTGATGCTTTCTAGCTTTTGGTTTAGCGACTGCTCTTTTTGACGGATTGAGTTTTCCTTCTGAGCAATGGTATTATTACGTTGATTAACCTCTTTTTCGTGCTCGGCTTTCAACTGAAGAAATTTCTCCTTCGCTTCTAGTTGTCTTTGCTTTTTAGTATGTTCGGCTTGTTTCTCCGCTTCTTTTAGGATACTCTCTGCCTTCTCGCTAGCATTCTTCTCTTGCTTTTTAAAAAGTAATTGCAATAAAAACCTCCCAATTGCAACCCCGATTAAAAGAGATATTATAATTGAAATTGTTATAGATAACTCCATGTTATTTAGTATATATTATTTAGTTTTTGTGTGTTTTCATTTTATTTTTTTCTCAAAAAAAAAACCGCAATTAAATTGACAGGTATCATGTATTATTAAACTTCGATTTCACATGATTTGAGCGTATGATCATGACCTAGATGGCAAATATGCAAAATGGCCTACATCTTTTTTTTGCTCGTGATATTGAAGCGTTAAGTTTAAAATAGTGACAACCCGAATTTAATTGCGGCAAATCCGTTGTTAAAGCTCTATAATATAAAGAACGAAACTTATTTCTTAAAGAAATCAGTCAAGATGGTATCCAATTCGTGAACGGACTGTTCCAGTCCCAAATCCTGGTCCTGCGCATTACGCTCTGCTTTGATCATACCTGTAGCATACTGCAATACACACATGGACAATAAATCCTGTTTATCACGAACTGCATAATTATCCTGCAATTCCTTCATTTTTTCATTTATCAATTTCGCTGCGTGACGGATTACTTCTTCCTCTTCAGTGGTAACCCGTAAAGGATAAACCCGATCAGCGATATTTATTTTTATGGAAATCTCTCCCATTTTTATGAGCTTTATAATGTACTAACCCGAATTAAAATCCCTCTAAATGGATTACTTCAATAGGGTGATACATCTGTCTATTTCTCGCACAAAATCGTTAATTTTTTGTTTTGTGTCAAGTATTTTTTCATTTATAGCACTTTTATCAATATCTGCCTCTTCCAAAGATTTAGCAACTGCCATCGCTTTAATCTTTTCCTCCAGCTGCCCAACTTTCTCTGTACTGGTATCAAATGCAACCTGAACAGACTGCAATTCCAATTTCAAAAGATCGTTCTCCTCTTGCAAAGCTTCACACATTTGAATTAGATTCTTCGTTTTCTCAACGATAAGATTCATTTGTGTTGATAATGATGCCATATAATAACTCGCAATTAAATTAATAAAACTAACGCACTACAGCCCCAGTCTCTTTCTCAAAGTTAAGAATTAATTTTTGAATAATGCTATCAATTTGTTTATCATTTAGCGTTTTTTCTTCGTCCTGAATCGTAAAACTCAAAGCGTAAGACTTTTTACCTTCTGGTAATTTATCGCCTTTATAAACATCAAAAATATTAACAGCTTTCAAGAGCTTACGTTCTGACTTCAACGCTACGTTCTTCAACTGCTCGAAAGTAACTGAATCATCCAGCAACAGCGCCAAATCCCGACGTACTGCAGGGTATTTAGAAACCTCTTTAAATTTAATCTCATTTTTACGTATCGAACGAATGACCAAATCCCAATCGAAATCCGCATAGTAGACCTGACCATCGACATCAGCTTTTTTCAATGCCTCAGTAGCGACAGCACCCAAAGAAACAAGCACTTTCTGTCCCTTCATGTAGTCCAGCCCGTATGCCAGATTAGCATTAGCAGTCTCCACAACCTGTAGTCCTTCGACCTTTAGGCGCTTCACAATCATATCTACAGCAGCTTTTAAATTATAGAAACTCACTGTACCGCTCGTTGCATTCCATTGCTCTTTAGACTTGTTACCAACGATACCTAGCACCATCCGCTGACGCTCACTATATCCTTCATCCAAAAGATGGTAAGTCTTACCATATTCAAAAAACTTCAGATCAGTAGCTTTACGCTTTTGATTATACGACATCGCAGTCAACATCGAGTAAACCAAATTCTGGCGCATCGTATCGAGATCCGAACTCAATGGGTTCAACAGACGAACCGCTGTAGACTCGTCATCGACATAGGACAACTTGGTCAACGAGTTGGAAAGAATCTCTCTATAGCCATTGCCAATCAACAAATCAGCAATTTGATTCAACACGACTTCCTTGTCAGGCTTCTCCTGTGTATTCAAAGATGCCAGAATCTGACTCTTTAGTTCAATATTATTATAACCGTAAATCCGCAATACTTCTTCCGTCACATCGACCTCACGCGTTACGTCAACTTTGTAAGCAGGCACCTCTACCGATAATACCTGTTCTTTTTCGGCAGTGATAACGATTCCCAAAGCTTCAATAATTTCTTTAATCTCCTCTGCAGGGATTTCTTTACCGATCAAGCGTTGTACATTCTTACAATCTACGTCAAACGCAAAAGGAGCAATAGGGTTAGGGTAATTATCCGATACAGCCGAACTAACTACACCACCTGCAATCTCCTGGATCAACAGTGCTGCCCGTTGCAAAGCAAATACAGTAATATTAGGATCCGTACCGCGTTCAAAACGGAATGAAGAATCAGTCTTTAACCCGTGGCGTTTAGCCGTCTTACGGACATAAACCGAATTAAAATAAGCAGACTCCAAGAAAATCTCGGTCGTATCTTCCGAAACTCCCGAATACTCACCCCCAAAAACACCAGCGATACACATCGGCTTGCTGTCATCGGCAATCACTAAATCTTCAACAGATAGTTTGCGTTCTACACCATCCAATGTTGTGAAAAGCTCCCCTTCATTGGCCAAACGTACGACTACCTTATCCCCAGAAATCTTAGCAGCATCAAATGCATGCAACGGTTGTCCCAGATCATGTAGTACATAGTTCGTGATATCAACGATATTATTAATCGTGCGAATACCTATAGCATTCAACTTTTCTTTCAACCAGTCTGGCGATGCTCCAACCTTAACTCCCGAAATACGTACTCCGGAATATCTTGGACATGCCTCTGTATTCTTAACTTCTACTGTTGCAGTGCTTGCTGCAGCAGGCGTTGCAAAACTACTTACATCAGGAAGCGTATAGCTCTTACGGAAATAAGCAGCCAAATCGCGTGCTACCCCCAAATGAGAGGCTGCATCTGCACGGTTAGGAGTCAGACCAATCTCAAAGCAATAGTCATCTTCCATTTGGTAAAATTCCTTTACCAAAGTACCTACTTTAACATCTGCTGGCAACTCTACAATACCCGCATGCGAGCTACCAAGCCCGATTTCATCCTCACCACACAACATCCCTTCGGATACTTCACCGCGGATTTTGGACTTTGTAATCTTAAAAGGTTCGCCCGAAGTCGGGTGACAGGTTGTACCCACCGTAGCGACGATTACTTTAAGACCTGCACGACAGTTAGGCGCTCCACACACAATATCCAAGGCTGTACCAGTACCAACATCCACTTTTGTAACACGTAATTTGTCCGCATTAGGATGTTGCTCGGCCGAAATCACCTCTCCTACCACTAATCCTTCTAACCCACCAGGAATAGATTGTATTTTCTCTACAGCCTCTACTTCCAGACCTATATCGGTCAGAATCAGGGACAATTCATTCGGAGTCTTTTCTATATCGAGGTAATTCTTAAGCCAATTGTAAGAAATATTCATTATTAAATAGTTTTTAAGAGATACAAAGATAGGCTTTTGACTAGAAAATAATGAAATATTGTTAACAACTCCGATTTATTCACAAAGCACTTTTTGCTAGTTGCTTATTTAAAATATTCCGTAACTTTGTACTTTAAGTTGAAGAACGTTCAAAACCCAACATTATATAATGATTCATTTCTTTGAGAACCCATCGAATACCATCTACGGTGTTCAAAGCGTAAACTCTTTATCACAAGAAGACATTACTAAACTAAACTGGTTATTTGGCGATGCCAAAAAGCTAGAAGAACAAACCTTAAGCCGCTACTTTGTAGGTCCGCGCGCAGCCATGGTTACACCTTGGAGTACCAATGCCGTAGAGATCACACAAAATATGGGCATTGAAGGAATTGTCCGTATCGAAGAATTTCAGTCTGTACCAGCTGATTTCAATGACTTCGATCCTATGATTTCTCAAAAGTTTGAAGCCCTGACGCAGGACATGTATACCATACATATTACGCCAGAGCCTATTATAGATATCGATGATATCGATGCCTACAACAAGACAGAAGGCCTTGCATTAAATCAAGAAGAGGTAGCGTATTTAAACAACCTATCGACCAAGCTAGGACGCAAACTGACCGACTCCGAGGTGTTTGCCTTTTCGCAAGCCAACTCCGAGCACTGCCGTCACAAAATATTCAATGGTACTTTTATTATTGATGGAGAAGAACAACCTACATCACTATTTAAGTTAATCAAAAAGACATCAGAGACCAACCCGAATGATATTGTATCTGCTTACAAAGACAATGTCGCTTTCGTCAAAGGTCCTAGAGTAACGCAGTTTGCCCCTAAATCGGCAGACAAACCTGACTTTTACGAAGAGAAAGACTTCGACTCTGTATTGTCAGTCAAGGCGGAAACACACAACTTCCCGACTACAGTAGAACCGTTTTCTGGTGCTGCTACAGGATCTGGCGGTGAGATCCGTGATAGATTGGCTGGTGGACAGGGAGCTCTTCCCCTAGCTGGTACGGCCATCTACATGACAGCATACTCGCGTTTATTGCAAGACCGCCCTTGGGAAAAAGGAATGCAAGAACGTCCATGGCTATACCAAACACCAATGGACATCTTAATCAAAGCATCCAACGGAGCTTCAGATTTTGGAAATAAATTTGGACAGCCACTCATCACAGGTTCAGTATTGACCTTTGAACATGAAGAAGAAGGACGCAAGTTAGGTTATGATAAAGTAATCATGCAGGCTGGTGGTGTTGGTTATGGAAAGCTAGACCAAGCGAAAAAACACACACCAAAAGTGGGTGATAAAATCGTTATTCTAGGTGGAGAAAACTACCGTATCGGAATGGGCGGTGCTGCTGTATCTTCTGCAGACACTGGTGCTTTCGGCTCGGGTATCGAATTGAATGCTATACAGCGTTCGAATCCAGAAATGCAAAAAAGAGCGGCCAATGCCGTACGTGGCATGGTCGAGTCCGACAACAACCCTATTGTATCGATCCACGATCATGGAGCAGGTGGACACTTAAACTGTCTATCAGAGCTTGTCGAAGAAACCGGTGGTCTGATCGACCTAGATAAACTACCAGTAGGAGACCCTACCCTTTCTGCAAAAGAAATTATTGGCAACGAATCCCAAGAGCGTATGGGCTTGGTGATTGCTGAAAAAGATATCGACACTTTAAAACGTGTTGCTGACCGTGAGCGCTCGCCAATGTATGCCGTAGGTGATGTAACAGGCGACAACCGTTTTACATTTGAATCTAAAACCACAGGTGAAAAACCAATGGATTATGCATTAGAAGATTTCTTCGGATCATCTCCTAAAACAATCATGCGGGACAACACCATCACACGTAACTATGCGGATCTTTCCTATACTACTCAGGAAATACCTGCTTATGTCAACCAAGTATTACAATTAGAGGCTGTAGCTTCCAAAGATTGGTTAACAAACAAAGTAGACCGTTGTGTGGGTGGTCGCGTAGCCAAACAACAGTGTACCGGTCCATTACAGTTGCCATTGAACAACGTTGGCGTGATGGCACTGGATTACAAAGGCAAAGAAGGTATTGCTACCACTGTAGGCCACTCGCCTGTAGCCGCATTGGTTGATCCTGCTGCTGCCAGCAAGACAGCAATCGGTGAAGCACTTTCCAATATCGTATTCGCTCCTATCATCAATGGTATCGAAGGAATCTCCCTATCGGCCAACTGGATGTGGGCATGTAATAATGAAGGTGAAGACGCCCGTCTTTACAAAGCAGTAAAAGCTTGTTCTGATTTCGCAATCGAACTGGGTATCAACATCCCTACAGGAAAAGACTCCCTTTCGATGAAGCAAAAATACCCTAACGGAGACCATGTCATCGCACCGGGAACTGTTATTATTTCTGCGGCAGGAAACTGTACAGACATCAATAAAGTAGTAGAGCCTGTGTTGAAGAAGAACAGTGGCGCGATCTATTACATCAACCTGTCTAAAGATACCTTTAAACTGGGTGGTTCTTCATTTGCACAGATTTTAAACAAAGTCGGTACCGAAGTACCAACGATACAGGATGCTGCTTATTTCAAAAAAGCATTCAATACCATACAACAATTGATCGCAAATGGCCAAATCGAAGCAGGTCACGATATCGGTTCTGGTGGTTTGGTAACGACATTACTCGAAATGACGTTTGCCGATGTAAACCTTGCTGCGAGCTACGATCTATCTGGCTTAGGCGAAGTAGATACCGTAAAAGCATTATTCAATGAAAACATTGCTGTCGTACTACAGGCAAAAGACAATGCCGCTTTAGAAGCGGCTTTCCAAGTTGCGGGTGTAGAAGCGGTGAAAATAGGTGAAGTCATCACAGGTGATACAGTAAGTTTCAAAAACAATGCAGATGTATTTACAT
>JAITLW010000329.1 GCA_031277715.1 Sphingobacterium sp.
AAAAAAGCAACCGCACACCAAACCAAGAGTAGGTAAGATGTCAACCGGAACCAACTCACCTTTCTAAGTGTAAAAAAAAAAACCAATAACGATAGGAGTCCAATGGTCCCACCAAACAAGATAAGATCGGTCTGATACAAGTTCCAGTTTCCGATCAATGGCACCTTAAGAAAAGGACAAAACACCGTGGAAAACGCCGCAATAACTATCCCTAGCAATGCGTATATTTTATTAAGCACATACATAACGTAAAGGTAGATTTCAATTTTCGAATGTCAAAAAACTTTAGACGCAATTAGCAACATTTTTTAGTCCCTTTCTATCACGCTCTCTTTCTCAAAAAAAAGCGCTGAACTGGGATCAAAACCAATAATTAGTTCCTTTATCTCCGCAGGCATCACTATGCTTCTAAAGAGAAATTACCCTTAGATTTCACTTTAATTGTGCAAACCCTATAAACGTCGCTGGAGCTTAGACAAAAAACAAAGAAGGTATAACCAGGAAACACCCAAAAGAGAACCGATAACAACATGCTGTAAAAAAGCGATTTAACAAAAAATTAACATTATTTATAACCCTTCTAAATTAGCTCGTTTGACAGATTTTTGACATAACACCCGAGGTTTTAGTCTACATTTGCATCAGTATAATAGAGGCTAGATTACCAAGGCGTTGAAGAATTTAAAAGTTATAGCATTTACCCACAAGCATGTTGACCTAAAAGATTTGGGCAATCTGGTGATTTGTAACGAAGAGTTAGATTCCAGATTAATCAATCTAAAAAACAACTTAGACATCCCTGAGATATTCTATATTGCAACATGTAACCGTGTGGAATTTGTTTTCTACGGAGCCCATGAACTGACTGATGATTTTATCGCGCACTTCATGGATAAGATGAACTTTTGCGTACCATCAGAAAGGCTTCAATGCTATCTAGGACAAGTAAACCGTTATTCTGGACTAGAGGCATTAAACCACCTTTTCAGAATGTCTTGTTCCTTAGAAAGCTTGGTCGTAGGTGAAAAAGAAATTTTAGCTCAGGTTAGAAGAGCCTACGAAAAGTGCAAAGAGGCAGGATTTACAGGAGACTTTCTTCGCCTCATGATGGATCGCCTTGTAAAAACAGCAAAAGAAGTCTACACCCACACCAATATTTCTCGGAATCCTATTTCTGTCGTATCGCTGGCATACCGCAAGCTGAAAGAAGTAAAACTATTAGGAAACCCTAGAATACTAGTAATTGGATCGGGAGAGACGAACCAGAACCTCGCGAAATATTTAAAAAAGCATAAACTTTCAAATTTTGTCGTTTTTAATAGAACAATTGAAAACGCAAAATCACTTGCCAAAGAGCTAAACTGTGAAGCTTATCCACTAAGCCAGCTGGCAGACTACAAAGGAGGTTTTGATATTATGATCACCTGTACCGGTGCATCAGAATCAATCATCGACAACAATCTATATCAAAACTTATTACAGGGAGATACCGATAAAAAGATCGTCGTCGATTTAGCAATACCAAACGACATAAACGCGGAAGTCATCCCCGACAATGCAATTCACTACATCGAAGTAAGTGGTTTACAAGCTATCGCAGAGAAAAACCTCCAAGAACGCTATGGAGAACTGACAGCTGCCGAAAAAATAATCAACGAAAACATCAAAGAATTTCTTCCACTTATTAAACAGCGTCGCGTTGAAGTGGCTATGCGTCAGGTGCCTGACAAAATAAAAGAAATTCGGGAAATTGCGTTGAATGAGATTTTTGCCCAAGATGTTAGTAAACTTGATCCGCAAGCGCGTGAAGTACTAGAAAAGGTCATTAACTACATGGAAAAAAAATACATAAAAGTTCCAATGGTAATGGCAAAAGAGATCTTGGTTAAAAACACCGAATTCGAAAACAATTAATTTACGATAATCTTCCTAAAAGATACTTTATTCTGACATTATATGATCAGATTATTAGGGTATTTGGCTAAATTTGCTGTGGTATTTTTCGTAACATAAACAATCCATGTTGAATAGAAAACTAATTATTGGAACTCGAGGCAGTGAGCTTGCACTGTGGCAGGCTAACTTTGTAAAAGACAGATTAGCGGAAATTGGCATAGAGGCCGAATTAAAAATCATCAAGACTCAAGGCGATATTATCCAACACCTTAGACTTGATAAACTAGAAGGAAAAGGCTTCTTCACCAAAGAGCTCGAAGAAGAACTACTTTCTTCTCAGATTGACCTAGCTGTACACTCCCACAAAGACTTGCCTACTGTAAATCCTCCAGGTCTAATCATTGCAGCGGTTTCAGAAAGAGAAAACCCTGCCGAAGTGATCATCATCCACAAAGACTGTGTCGATATCACAAAACGTCTATCCATAAAACATGCGGCTACGGTTGGTACATCTTCAAACAGACGCAAAGCACAATTACTATCTCTTCGTCCAGACTTAGAATTTGAGGACCTTCGTGGTAACCTTCAAACTCGGATTCAAAAACTACGTGACGAAAAATACGACGCTATTGTCTTAGCAAAAGCAGGCGT
Organism: Sphingobacterium sp.; assembly: GCA_031277715.1. Classification (GTDB taxonomy): domain Bacteria; phylum Bacteroidota; class Bacteroidia; order Sphingobacteriales; family Sphingobacteriaceae; genus Sphingobacterium. The sequence continues at coordinate 2,548 of JAITLW010000329.1, forward strand.
AAACCGCATCAACATGGAGCTTTCGGATTTCCATATTGAAGAGATCGCACCGGTAGAAATAATACCAGCCCCTGCACAAGGAGTATTGGCTATCCAAATCAGAGAATCTGACCAAGAGCTCTTTAATACACTTCAAAAAATTAATGATACCAAAGTCGCACAGACGATCGCTGTAGAACGGAAAGTACTCAACATGTTTGACGCGGGTTGTCACGCTCCACTAGGCTGCTACTGCCGCGAACGTGATGGTAAATTTGAATCTTGGACTTCTATCGCAGAAGACAATGAGGATTTTCCAGATCGCCTATACCTACAGGCTGACACTACAGAGGGAATGGCTGAAGCCATATTCAACAAGTACGACAAATCCAGAAAACTTCCTTCCTCATTGTTTATTACAAGAGATTTGGATGAAAACTCCTATTTAGGCCGTTACTTAAAAAAGCATAACATACAGATCGACGCACGCTCGTTGATAAAAATATACCCAACGATCAATGTCCTCGACTCCTTTATATTGAAAAGAGCCGATTGGATCTTTTTCAACAGTAAAAATGCTATCGAGCATTTCTTCGCCCTTGACCCGCTCATTCTGAAAAAGACTAAAATTGCGGTATTGGGAAGAGGTTCGGAATCTACCTTA
>JAITLW010000219.1 GCA_031277715.1 Sphingobacterium sp.
CTAACTTTGAATTTTAGGTTAGAAATAACTTCATGATTTTGCAAGAAATCTTCTTTAGATATAATCCAGGCCCCGCCTAAACCAAAGAAATTACCCCATCTGTGATCAGGATGAAATACAGAGGACCCATCTCTTCTAAACGAAGCACTCGCATAATACTTGCTATTATAATTATAATTTACTCTTGATAAATATCCTTCTACCTTATAATTGTCATTATAACCATTTAAAGAACTGTACTTACTTGCATTACCAATTATAACATTATTCGGGATGACAAGATTGGTTTTCGTCCCAGCCAACATTTCGCTTTTGTAATCTGAAACTTCATGTCCCACCATGATGTTCAAATCATGTAAACCAAACGTCTTTTTATAAGTTATAAATTGTTGGTTAGTCAAAGTTTTATCGAAAATTGTTGCGTTCGTAATCGAGCCTCCGTAAGGTTGATCATCTCCGCCCTCTTCAGTACCATAACGAAAACGATTACCAGATAAGTAATCATATGACAGATTATACGTGAAATTAAAATCATTTAGAAAATCTATAGATGCAAAAGCACGTAAACCTAAATTCGCATTACTGTTTGTCTGTGTATTCAATAATGTAGTTGCATATGGGTTCATGTTCGCAATATAGGGTCTCCGTAATGAACCTACGGTTTCTCCTCTTCCCCAATCATACAATTCTCTCCCTTCATCACTTCTCAAGATATTGCCTGACGCATCTCTAGCGAAAATCGGATATATAGGAGCTATACTTCTTGTCCATGAAAACAGATTCGAAAAGGTAGTGGTTTCTTTACCTGCCTGAGGGTTTTTCATCTTTGTGCCAGCATAGTTTAAATTCGTACCCACTTTTAAAAAATCATAAGGTTTAAACTCAACATTTGCACGAGCACTTGCACGATCAAAACCAGAATTTACCACATAGCCATTATCTTTAAGATACCCTCCAGACAAATAAGTAGTCACCTTATCATTCCCATAACGGATATTTAAGTTATGCTCCTGTCTAAAACTATTCTTAAACAAATACTTAGACCAATCATCTTGATAAAGCAATTTCGCAGACGGATTAATTTTTCCTGTCAATGGATCCACAATAGCATCATTAGCTACATTAAAAGGATTGATCCCCAAATCCTCAAATAAATCGTTTGTTGCACCTTGTCTCGCGTCTGTATCACTATCACCATATGCCATATAACCTATGCGAAGTCTCTGCCATCTTAATTCCATATATTCGGCCGGATCTTTGATAATATCATAGTCCTTTACTGCTCGTGAATTATACCCGCCTCTTGTTTCAAAACTAATCTCAACATTTCCTCTACCTTTCTTTGTTGTAATGATAATTACTCCATTTGCACCACGACTACCATACAAAGCGTTAGCTGCAGCGTCTTTCAGAAAGGAAATCTCCTCAATATCCTGAGAAGAAATAGACGCTATATCTCCGTTATAAGGAACACCATCAACAACATATAACGGGTTATTAGAAGACGAAATTGACCCCAGCCCCCTAAAACGAACCGTCGGTTCTGAACCTGGTTGCCCTGTCGTTGATCTTATCTGTGCACCACTAATTTTACCTGCCAAAGACTGGATAGCGTTTCCTGTCTGAACCTGAGCAAGATCCTTAGCTTTAATCGTTGCGATAGATCCTGTAACAGACTCTTTAGTCTGTACGCCATAAGCCGTTACGATAACCTCTTCCAACGCGTTATCTTCAGAGCTCAACTGTACATTTATCACATCTTTACTACCTACGCTAATTCTTTGTGAACTATATCCTACAAAAGAAAACGAAAGAGATGCAGCTTGACCTACAGTAATCGTATAATTTCCTCCTCCATCAGTCTGTACAGCGGTAGAAGTCCCCACTACAGACACTGATACGCCAGAAAGCGGGGTGCCATCAGCTACCGAAGTAACCTTCCCGCTCACCTGCCGATTTTGTGCCATGGACACGCCTATTAGACAAGTCAGCACAAAAAATAAACTGAGTAATTTTTGTTTCATGTATTTATGTGTTTAGTTAAAAATTATGTTTAATTAATTATTGATTAACAGCCGATATATAAGCACCATTCCTTTCCCAAATAAAATATTAAAAGAGATAACGATAAACTGTTTTATTTCAATAAGACAAAAAACAACTAGCAGAAGATTAAACCACTATTTAGATCGTCAAAAAAGTGTACAAATCCAGCTTGGTGAACATCAAGCGACCTCTAAATCAGAAAACAATGGGGTGAAGTAAATAATTTTTGTTTCATCATGTGTGCTTAGCTTTTGTAAATTGTTTGTGCGTTAGTATCTCTATAACTGAAACAGCTATATTACTATGCAAACATATAAAAAAAATGGTTTTTTACATTTTTTAACATTATTTTTTTTTGAAACAATAGTTTAAACCGTAAAATAAATGGCATACTCCGCCAAATGTAACAAGACGAACTAATACTTGTGAAACCGGAATAACACAAATAGAAGGAATCAACGTCAAAATAAAACTGAGTAATTTTTGTTTCATGTTAATCAATATATGTTTGTAATAATAATTTCCAATACCTAAACGTTAGTATATAATACAACTGTTAATTCGCACGAACTAAACTGCGATATGCAAGATATAGAAAGTGCCAAAACATCACTTTCCATAATTTAAAGGGAAGATAAATAGTTAGTATACCTCGATCCAAAAGAATCAGGGGAACAAATATAGTAGACACAAGTTGTCATTGCAAGTCTTTTAATTCAAAACACTTTTCATTAAAATAAACACAATCAAAATATTATCTTTATGAAAATCAAGCAACCCCACCTCCATATTTAACATCTTTTAAGAAAAATACAATATTTAAAATATTATTTTATAAAAAGATGTAAATCGGAATAATATTCTGAAAACAAACTTTTGTTATTTAGATTTAATCTTATTACGCACTTATATTATTTGTTTAAACATTTAGATATTCTAAAAGAATTGTAACATTTTCAATAAAAACACAGTTCAAATACGCGATTATCGGAGCCACCTAGCCTAATGGAAACATTCGTGAATCCAAAGCATTTTCTTTAATTTTGCCGCATGAGATTTGATATCATTACCGTACTTCCCTCTTTATTGGATAGCCCTTTTGCACATTCTATATTACAGCGTGCACAAAAAAAAGGTTTGAGTGAAATTCATGTGCATAACCTAAGGGACTATACCTCTAACAAGCAACGGTCTGTAGACGATTACCCTTATGGTGGTGGCTCAGGAATGGTAATGCAGATCGAGCCATTCGCTACATGTATCGAAAAACTACAAAGCGAAAGAGTTTATGATGAAATAGTCTACATGACACCTGATGGAGAAACATTGAATCAATCCATAGCCAATGACCTATCGACCCGAGGCAATATGATTATATTATGTGGTCATTATAAAGGTATTGATCAGCGTATACGGGATATATTTGTAACCCGTGAAATATCCATTGGCGACTATGTCTTATCAGGTGGAGAGCTCCCTGCCGCTATTCTAGTAGATGCTATCGTACGCCTAATCCCTGGTGTGCTCTCTGATGAAACCTCGGCTTTGTCGGACTCTTTTCAAGATGGACTACTCGATGCTCCGATTTATACGAGGCCAGCTGAATGGCGTGGACACAAAGTTCCGGACATTTTACTAAGTGGTAATGAGGCAAAAATCAATGCATGGCGTGACGACCAACAGTTACAACGAACACAAGAAAGAAGACCAGATTTGCTTGGTGACCATGAACAGCAAGCTTAACAGAATACAGCTGTTGATAATTAGGTAAGCATTTGTAACTTTATTTTTCTGAAGGAATCTGCCTTTAAAAGGCCATCAAGAACTTTCATAATTCCATTGATAGCTCAATAAAATTGTGAAAGTTTTATTTTTTTAACAAAAAGAATTTGATTATTTAAAAATTATTCTAAATTTGTGGTGTAATGATAACACAAAGTACATATCAATTTTGGTGGTGGCCCGGAGCAAATAGCGTCGGGAGGCACCTCTATTGGTTTTCAGAATAAGGATTTTTTAATCAACCAAAACCATAAATCAAAAAGCCCGACGTAATACGTCGGGCTTTTTTTGTGGACTAAATTCTGGAAAACCTTTAACAATCTAAAAAAACACGACGAACAACATAAATTAAAAGACAAACATACAGATGAAAATCATACACATATGAAATATCCATATAGCACTGACTGCACAAACACAAATGAATGTAATTTGGATATTCCATATGACAACTGAAAATAAAATTATATACATATGAAATATACATTCAAAACAAACCATAAAAAAATACTAGCAGATACAACAACCCCTGTCAGTATCTATCTCCGTCTCCGGGATACATTTCCGAACAGCCTTCTATTAGAGAGCTCGGAGTACCACAGCAGAGACAATAATATCAGTTATATCTGTTGCCAGCCATTAGCCGGACTCGTGTTAAACGAAGAAAATCTAACAGTAAGCTATCCAAATCGGGAAAAAGTCGTTAAACCAGCATCGGCAATAGACCTGAGAAGTGAAGTTTCGGCATTTAGACAATCTTTTGATGAAAAAAACATTGCAGCCACAAATGTCATTTCAAATGGTTTATTTGGGTACTTCACCTTTGATACTGTCGCCCATTTTGAGGACATCACACTTACTGCCAAACTGGAGGAATCGCGTAAAATTCCTTTCCTACAGTACCACGTCTATAAGTATGTGATCGCTATAGACCACTTCCGTAACCAGCTCTATATCTTTGAGCACCTTTTGGACGACGAGCAGAGTCAATTGGAGAGACTAGAGTACCTAATTCAAAACAAGAATTTTCCAGAGTATTCTTTTCAGACGACGGGTAATGAGCAATCAAACACGACAGACGAAGGCTTTAAAGAACTTGTAGAGAAAATGAAAACCCATATTCGTAGAGGAGATGTATTTCAGATTGTACCCTCTAGAGCATTTTCAACAGCTTTCTCCGGTGACGAGTTCAATGTCTACCGCGCATTGAGATCCGTCAACCCTTCGCCTTACCTCTTTTACTTTGATTACGGAGACTTCAAACTATTTGGTTCTTCACCAGAAGCACAATTAACAATAAAAAAAGGAGAAGCAACGATCTATCCGATTGCAGGAACTTTCAAACGTACTGGCGATATAGAACAAGATGAAAAAATTGCGGAAGATCTAAAAAACGATCCTAAAGAATCTGCGGAACATGTCATGCTGGTGGATCTAGCACGCAATGACCTAAGCCGTCATTGTACCAATGTACAGGTCAAATCATACAAAGAGGCACAGTACTACTCACATATTATCCATCTGGTTTCCAAAGTAGCTGGAAAATTAAAACCTACGGCCAATCCATTTGACATTGTTGGCGACACCTACCCCGCCGGGACATTATCTGGCGCCCCAAAGCATATGGCACTCACCTTGATCGATCGCTATGAAGGGTTACAACGCTCGTTCTACGCCGGCGCAATAGGTTTTATGGGATTCAATGGAGATTTCAACCATGCCATTATGATACGCTCCTTCCTGAGTAAAAAGAACGTACTCCACTATCAGGCTGGTGCAGGCATCGTACTCGACTCTGACCCCGAAAAAGAACTACAAGAAGTAAATAATAAAATAGCTGCACTGCGCAGAGCCCTTGAAATAGCACAAACCCTATGATACGTCCACTTGAATACTGTGAAAACACGGCACAAATAGCCTCAAGTATTGATACTATTGACTCTAGAATATTGGAACTACTCCATCTCAGGAAACAATATGTCGCCGAAAAACAAAGAATACTGGGCACCGACGAGACAGATTTAATAAATTTGTCTGTAGTTAATGAGGATATCAAACAATTAATAGAAAACAATCAATTGTTACAAAATGAGCAAAAATAAGATTCTCGTCATCGATAATTATGATTCTTTCACCTACAATCTGGTGCACTTGTTGCAAGAATTAGGCGAGAGTTATGAGGTCGTTCGCAACGACAAGTTCGAACTGAGCTATGTCGACCAATTTGACTATATCCTATTATCGCCTGGACCAGGAATCCCGGAAGAGGCAGGATTACTAATGGATGTCATCCGCACCTATGCCGCCAGCAAGCGCATCCTAGGGATATGTCTCGGACAGCAAGCAATTGCAGAAGTATTTGGAGGCACCCTCTACAACATGCCTAAACCGCTACATGGTGTCGCTTCCTCCATCATCGTTACAGACAGAGAAGAGAAGCTTTTCCAGGAATTTCCGGAAACTTCTAAGATAGGTCGTTACCACTCCTGGGCTGTCAATAATGAAAATCTACCGGAGTCCCTCAAAGTAACAGCGGTAGACGAAGATGGTGTCATCATGGCGCTAACACATCGGGAATATGATGTACGTGGCATGCAATTTCATCCGGAATCCATATTGACCGACAATGGCAAAAAGCTAATTGAAAATTGGTTGAAATAATAAGTGAACAGGTTATCAAGTGAACTAGAGTACATGATAACTGGATCACAAGATAACTCGATAACTACAAAAAATGACTATACTAGATAAAATTGTCGAAAGAAAAAAAATAGAGGTTGCAGATGCAAAAGCCAAAACTACGTTACAGCAACTCGAACAATATCCGCTATTTGGCAGAACTTGCTATTCCTTAAAAGATTCGATTGAAAACCCACAGCGAACAGGAATCATTGCGGAATACAAAAGGGCTTCACCTTCCAAAGGGATTATAAATGATACATCCACCGTACAAGAGGTTGTCCAAGGCTATCAAGATGCCGGAGCATCAGCTATCTCGGTCTTGACAGATTCAGATTTCTTCCAGGGTGACCTTACGGATCTCACTGCTGCTAGAGCGGTATTGCATCTCCCATTACTGCGCAAAGAATTTATCGTGGACAGTTATCAAATCGCAGAAGCAAAAGCATATGGAGCTGATATTATTCTGCTCATCGCAGCCTGCCTTACCCCTGAAGAAATAAAATCCTTAGCCTCATATGCTAAATCACTTGGCTTAAATGTATTGTTGGAGGTGCACAACGAAGAAGAGCTACATCGTAGTATTTCGGATCATATAGACGCTATAGGGGTAAACAACAGGAACTTAAAAGACTTTTCGGTATCACTGGCACATTCGCATGATCTGGTTGATAAAATACCGGCCAACTTCATTAAAGTTTCAGAAAGTGGAATTTCAGACCCAAACACGATCAACGATTTACGAAAACGTGGGTTTCAATCCTTTTTAATCGGCGAGAATTTCATGAAAACAGAGAACCCAGGAGAGGCGATGAAAAAATTTGTTATCGAATTGGATTCTTAGTGACTCAATGTCATTCACGATTTTACAGTTTAACTACAAAAATATTCCTAATTTTGCACCATGTCTGTAAAAATTGGCGAAAACATAGATTTAGGAGAGTTCCCTCTCCTATTAGCTCCCATGGAGGACGTTAGCGATCCACCATTCCGTTACGTATGTAAACAGAATGGAGTGGATATGATGTACACTGAATTCATATCGTCGGAGGGACTGATTCGAGATGCTGCCAAATCGGTACAGAAATTGGACATCTTTGAATATGAACGTCCTATTGGCATACAGATATTTGGCGGTGATATTGAATCCATGCGCCAGTCTGCAGAAATCTGTACTAAAGCTAATCCGAATCTTATCGACATCAACTATGGCTGTCCCGTAAAGAAAGTAGTCTGTAAAGGAGCGGGTTCCTCGTTGTTACAGGATATTGACAAGATGGTGGCAATGACCAAGGCTGTTGTAGAGGCAACTCACTTACCAGTAACTGTAAAAACAAGGTTGGGCTGGGATGACACCACCAAGAATGTATACGAAGTAGCGGAACGCTTACAAGATGTAGGCATCAAAGCCTTAGCTATACATGGCCGTACTAGGGCGCAACTTTATAAAGGACAGGCTGACTGGTCAATGATACGGGATATAAAACGCAATCCTAGGATAAAAATCCCAATCTTTGGTAATGGAGATGTAGACTCGGTTGAGAAAGCTGCTGCCTGGAGACAGGAGTATGAGGTAGACGGTATCATGATTGGTCGAGCATCGATTGGTTATCCTTGGATATTCCGAGAGATAAAGCACTTCTTTCAAACGGGCGAACGGCTGGAAGGTCCAACAATCGCCGAACGGGTTGAAGTATGCCATACACACCTCACTAAATCCATCGAATGGAAAGGTGATAAACTGGGCATTTTTGAAATGCGTAGACATTATGCCAACTATTTCAAAGGCATCCCCAATTTCAAGGAGTATCGCATGAAATTAGTCAGCCTCTCATCCTACGATGAAATTCAGGAAGTACTCGAAGAAATTAAAGAAAATTTTGTGGGAGAGGTCGTCTAATCGACCTTTCTTAAAATCCCTATGATTGCTTTTTTCTCTAACAGCGCAGTTGCAATACAGAAAACAACTAAAAGTAGATTTCCAATCCAAACATTACTATCAAAAATAAAATAACTCGCTAAGGAGATACCCAACCCTACCATCAAATAGGCACCTATGCCTCCAAAAGCATAGGGCACTGGATAATACTTCTGACCCCACAACAGCGACAAGCCAATCATAATACAATACACCACAGTAGTTGACAGTACCGCGCCCACATAAGAATACTGTGGAATAAGCAATACATTCAGAATAATGGTTACTAAAGCTCCAATTCCAGAAATATAAATCGCATACTTCGTTTTATCAGTCAGCTTATACCACACCGATAGATTCATATATACTCCCAATAAAACATAATTGAACAAGAGAATTGGTACAATCTTCAACCCTTGCCAATACACTTCAGGGTTGAGCTCTGTCCCCCGAATAAATATCTTCAACCAACTAATATTTGCCGTTATACCTACCATTACCATCACCATCAGGATGACAAAGTACTTCATAATCATAGCATATGTCCGTTGGGCATTCTCGCTCTTTGCATGCGAAAAGAAAAAAGGCTCGGCACCTAATCTAAAGGCCGTAACAAATAAGCTTAAAAATACCGCTATTTTTGTCACCGCATTATATATCCCCAACTCTATCTTCCCTATTTCTCCCGGTATCAGCTTTGGAAAAAACATTTTATCCAGATTTTCATTTATTATAAATGAAATATTAGCGATCAAGATTGGAAAACTGTAAACCAGCATACTCTTCATCGTAGCCTTATCAATCTTAAGCCGGACCTTCGATAATTCAGGCAAAAGTAAAACAAGCGTAACAACGCTGGCTATGAGATTAGAAAGAAACACATAACCGATCCAGCCTTCTAAAAACCATTCTCCAGCAAAATCAGACCAAAATGTGGACTCCTTCTTCCACGAAGGAAGATACACGATGAAAAACAAATTGAGACCAACGGTTACAAAGATATTTATGAACTTGAGGTAGCTGTAACGAATGGGTCTTCCCTTCGCGCGCAGACGGGCAAAAGGAATAACGGCCAACGCATCGGCAACCAGAATAAATGCGAAGTACTTTATATATTGAACATATACATCGACATCCCCCCCTTCTGCAAACCAGGAGGCTATGGGGCGGGTATACAGAAAGACCGTAACAAGCAATAACCCAGACATAAACAGGGTAACAATAAAGCTATTGTTATAAATCTTGTCCTTATCTTCTTCTTTCTGCTTCTGCAGGTATCTGAAATAAGTGGTTTCCATACCAAATGCAAGAATTGCATTCAACATAGAGACCCAGGCATAAAAGTTTGAATAAACTCCATATACTGCAGCATCTTTAAATTTCCGCAGATATATAGGCGTCATAAGAAAACTAATCATACGTGAAATAATGGTCGTAAAACCATAAATCACCGTATCACTTAAAAATTTCTTTATAGAGGACACAACAGGTTATTTACGATGTTTGAGCACTTCAAAATCCTTAAAGCCTTTGAGTTCGGCCTGCTCTTCATAAGTCACTGCTTCTACTTCAGCCCTATCAGGGCCTTCTTCGCAATATTCCAACAACGACTCCAGTCCAAAATCATCACCCTCAGCTTCTATGTAAACAGAACCATCGGCCTGATTAATAACATATCCTTTTACACCAAGCTGATCGGCTACAGCTTTTGTTGTAAGTCTAAAGTAAACGCCCTGAACCTTTCCTTTTACCGTAATATTGTAGTGTTTCATCAAAATGAATTCTTTATTGATGTAACTCTCTCTAATGACGAAAAAGCCCATAGCGAGCAAATCCGTCATTTAGACCGAGTCTATTACCGCAAAAGTAATCAAATTATTTAAGCAATACGTTCTATCTCCACTTTGTCAGTCAACTTGAAATGGTTTATATTTTTAACCAATAACAAGCCTGGAGTTTTCCCAACCTCTAGAGAACCCATACTTTCTTCCACTGCCAGTGCTTTAGCGCCGTTAATAGTTGCCCATTTCAACGTTTGGCTAAAGTCTAAATCTGGGAAATGCTTGTGCAACACCTTCAATTCATCTAATATACTTAGACTATCATTAGAAGCCAAACTATCTGTTCCAATAGCGATCTCGCAACCATTCTGTTCAAAAATACTAACTTTTGGAAGTGCATCTTCTATATATAGGTTGGCTTTTGGACAAAGACACATTACCACATCTCTTCCCATTCTTCGGATAAAATCCAAATCCTTCAGTGAAGTATAGGTATTATGTACAAGTATCACCTTATTCCCTGTCGGAAGATAGGACATATAGGTCTGTACGGAGTTTCGAGCTTGCGCTTTAAATTCGTCTGCAGGAAATCCAATCTGTTGATAAAAGTCTAAAAACTCACCTGTTTTATAACGGAACAGTTTGTTTTCTTCTTCACTCTCCTGATTGTGAATCGAGATGATGTTGTCGTCTGAGACCGATTTTTTAAACGCTTTAAAAAGAGCTTTAGAACAAGAATATGGAGCATGCATGGTAATCGAAGCATGACCAGAGTCAAAATTAAACTCAATTTCGCGTGCCTCATCAATCTTCTGAGCAGCCTCTTCTTCTTTGAGACCTAGTATCTCCACAAAAGTATGATAGGTAATCTTACTGTTTTCTTTTACTTTCGCCGAGATAGCAGAATTAACATGATCACCGACCGCCTGTATACCGTTTGCATACATTGCACGATCGGCCGCGGCCATCGCTTCCTGAACAAGATCATCGTCAGCACCACGGTTAGACATCACCTCAGTAATGAACTTAACCAAGCCCTGTTTCTGAGGAATCTTACCTAATAGGTGCGACAATTCTAAATGACAGTGTGCATTAATAAATCCTGGAATTAGAACTCCTTTCAGGCGTTCTATTTCTACATCTTTAGACACAGAATCATTATCATATATTCCTAAGACTGTACCATTTTCGTCCATTGCAATGACCCCATTCTTTATAGGGCTGGACGTGACTGGCATCACATAATCAGCTGAATAATAATGAACCATTTATATACCAATAGTTAGTGTGTGTGTATTTTCTAAAGGCTAAAGACTTAACCCGTTAGAAAATGTAAATCTACTACAAAATATTGCTTTAAACCAATAGCGATGACAAATTAAGCAATTTTTTTTACAGAAAGTTGATGGTTGTTTTTTT
>JAITLW010000227.1 GCA_031277715.1 Sphingobacterium sp.
TGCTGATTCAGAGCCGATAATCACGATGACGGTGCAGAGCGCAACAAAGAATGTGCTCGAATTGTCTGATTATGCAGAGAATGTAATTGCACAGCGGCTTCAAACTATCCCAGGTGTAAGTTCTGTGCAAATTTGGGGACAGAAAAAGTTTGCTATGCGTCTATGGATTGACCCCATAAAATTAGCTTCTTACGGATTGACAGTCTTGGATGTACGGACAGCTTTAAATAGTCAGAACGTCGAACTACCATCGGGCAAGCTCACCGGAGCGAATACTGAACTGGCTGTAAAGACAATCGGTAATCTTTCTACTGAAGAGGGGTTTAATAATATAGTGATACGTGCAGAAGGAAGCCGTATCATTAGGCTAAGTGATGTGGGACAGGCGACATTGGAAGCTGAAAACTTTGAAACCAAAATGTCGGATTCGGGTTATCCTATGGTGAGTTTAGCAGTGATTCCACAACCAGGAACTAATTATTTGGACATTGCCAAAGAGTTTTACGAGGAGTATGACCGTTTGAAGGTTGATCTGCCCGAAGGTTTTGAAATCAACGTAGCGATCGATAATACGCAGTTCGTGAAACGTGCGGTGTTGGAGGTGGTAGAGACTTTGTTGATCTCTATTGTTTTAGTCGTTATCATTATATATATATTCTTCCGGAATTGGAGTATTGCATTCAGACCATTGATTGATATTCCTGTGTCATTGATAGCTACGTTTTTCATCATGTATCTCTGTGGGTTTTCGATTAATGTATTGACATTATTGGCTATTGTATTGGCTACGGGACTTGTCGTGGATGACGGAATTGTGGTAACAGAGAATATTTTTAAGAAAGTAGAAGAGGGAATGTCTCCAATTGAAGCTGCTATTAAAGGTTCTAATGAAATATTTTTTGCAGTTATCTCAATCTCTGTGACCTTAGCTGCAGTATTTCTTCCAGTTATATTTTTGGAAGGATTCGTGGGAAGGCTGTTTCGAGAGTTTGGTATTGTCATTGGATCAGCCGTTCTGATATCTGCATTTGTATCTTTATCGCTGACTCCTATGTTGAATGCCTATCTCATGAAAGGAGGCGAGCAGAAGCGTTCAAAATTTTACGATAGAACCGAGCGATACTTTGTAGCTATGAATAAAGAATATGAAGGTTCTTTGCGTAGTTTCTTAAATAGGAAATGGTTAAGTGTCGCTATTATTGGTGCTTGTTTTGTTCTTATCTACTTTTTCTATCAGCTGTTACCAAAAGAGACAGCACCCTACGACGACCGTAGTTATATCTCGTTACGGGCGACAGCTCCGGAAGGCGTATCTTACGACTATATGGATCGGTTTATGACGGAGTTGACCATGTTGATTAATGATTCTGTTCCGGAAAAGAAAGTTAGCTTAGTTATCACTTCGCCAGGATTTGGTTCTTCTTCGGCCAATAGTGGTTTCGTGCGTTTGGGACTTGTACAACCGGGAGAGCGTGAGCGAACACAAGAGGACATTGTCAATCAGCTCTCAAGGTTGACGCGGCAATATTCAGAAGCTCGGGTTGCTGTCTCTCAACAACCGACAATTGCGGTGAATAGAAGAGGGGGATCTCCAATTCAATATATTATCCAAGCCCCGAATTTTCAAAAATTAGAAGAGAAGATTCCTGAATTTATGGAAGAATTGTCAAAGGACAAGACATTCTCTATGGTAGATGTTAATTTGAAATTTAATAAGCCTGAACTGTATGTGCATATCGATAGGGAGAAAGCTCAGGCATTGGGAGTATCGGTATTAGACGTTGCTCAAACTTTGCAGATGTCATTATCTGGTCAACGATTCGGTTACTTTATGATGAACGGTAAACAGTACCAGGTGATGGGACAGTTTGATCGGAAGGACCGCGCTACACCGACGGATTTAACTTCTATTTTTGTAAAAAATAAAGAAGGAAAGCTGATTCAACTCGACAATATTATAGAAGTACAGGAACATAGTAGTCCTCCTCAGCTCTATCATAATAATCGATATATGTCTGCTACAGTATCGGCATCTCTAGCGCCAGGGCAAAGTATGGGACAGGGAATTGAAGCTATGGATGCAATCAAGGAAAGGGTGTTGGATGATAGTTTCACAACTGATTTGGGTGGTGAGGCACGTGACTTTGTAGAAAGTGGATCCAATACAATGTTTGCTTTTGGTCTAGCTGTACTTTTAATATTTTTGATTTTGGCAGCACAGTTCGAGAGTTTTGTGGATCCTATTATTATATTGTTGACGGTTCCTATGGCGGTAGGAGGAGCATTATTTTCGTTATGGCTTTTTGATCAATCATGGAATATCTTTAGTCAGATCGGCACGATTATGCTCATCGGGCTGGTGACGAAAAATGGTATCCTGATTGTTGAGTTTGCTAACCAGCTTCGAGAAGAAGGACATGAGAAATTTGAAGCAGTGGTTCTTGCTGCTGAAGCCCGTCTAAGGCCTATCTTAATGACTTCTTTTGCTATTGCATTAGGAGCTTTACCGATAGCCCTTTCTTTTGGAGCCGCATCTACCAGCCGCATAGGCATGGGGGTTGTAATCGTTGGAGGGACGCTCTTTTCTTTATTATTGACCTTATATGTAATCCCAGGTTTTTACTTGATGTTTTCCCGTAAGCGTAAACATCGTCCAGAATTTGATCAAATAGATGGCTAGTATGAAGTATTTAGCATTATTTTTTATGACTTGGACATCATACAGTCTAGGTGTAGCGCAGGAATTGTTGACCGTCCAAGATGCTGTGGAAGTAACTTTGGCAAATAACTATGATATCAAATTGTCCGAGAATGATCTTCAAGTAGCAACAGAGAATGTGACCTACGGAAATGCGGGAATGTTGCCCTTGGTGTCCGGAAATTTTACACAAAACAATAGTATACAGAATTCTAAGCAGACCCAAAATGATGGAAATATCCGCGAATTGGATAATGCAAAGAATAATAGTATGTCGTACGGCGTCAGTTTGGGATGGACCATTTTTGATGGATTAGGCATGTTTTCTAGGTATGAGTCATTAAAAGAGCTAGGGAAATTAAGCAGTGTTGAGGCTAAGCGTACACTGGTAACAATGGTCTCTGATGTGATTCGAACTTATTACAGTATTGTCGAACAGCAGAATTTGTTAGTAGCCCTAGATTCTAGTATACTGATTTCAAAAGAAAGATTGCGCACCGCTGAAAATCGCTTTTCTATAGGTAAAGCTTCTCGCTTGGAGGTCTTAAATGTACAAGTCAATTTAAATGAAGATGAATCTGCACGCTTGCGGCAGTTGGATCTTGTAAATAATCTCAAAACGGCTTTGAATGGTCTG
>JAITLW010000260.1 GCA_031277715.1 Sphingobacterium sp.
GATGTTGGCTGTTATTTTTGTGGCAACATTTACGTTAGGTATCAAGCAAGGACGTTCGATAGTACAGGTGATGTCAGTGTATGGGGATGCTGTCAAGGATATCGCTATGATATTGTTGATTATTGCAGGATCGGGCGTGTTTAAACAGGTGATGGAAGAGAGCGGGGTGAGCCTTCTACTTGCGGAGAGCCTTAAGTCACTCGCTATACACCCATTGATCTTAGCCTGGATCATAACAGCCATTATTCGTGGTTGTGTAGGCTCTGCAACGGTTGCCGCATTGACAGCAGCTACAGTACTATTGCCTTTGACACAGACTACTGCTGTCGATGCCAATCTTATGGTGTTGGCTATTGGAGCGGGGAGCCTGATGTTCTCGCATGTCAATGATGCCGGATTTTGGATGTTCAAAGAGTATTTTGGATTAACAGTGAAAGATACGTTGCGGTCATGGTCTATTATGGAAGCAATAGTTTCTATTGTAGGACTAGCCGCGATACTCTTATTATCTTTTATTATTGCATAACTAAATCATATTAAAACAAACAACACGAAAAATGACACAAAACGCAGATGCACAGTTTGAAAAATTAGGTTTATCACTTCCGCCAGCGCCGGCGCCTAAAGGGGTGTATAAACCCTATGTGATTGATGGCAAATACCTATACCTATCAGGACATGGTCCTGTGCAGGACGACGCCAGTTTAATTATCGGCCGTATCGGTCGGGATATGGATATGGAAGCGGGAAAAGATGCTGCCAGACAGGTAGGGCTGACCATGCTGTCTACTATAAAAAGCAACCTCGGCTCCCTCAATAGAATAAAAAGGGTAATCAAAGTGTTAGGTATGGTAAACTGTACGGAAGATTTTGAACGACATCCCTATATTATCAATGGTTGCAGTGAATTATTTGCGGCCGTATGGGGTACTGAAAATGGAATTGGAACCCGTAGTGCGGTAGGATTTGGATCCTTACCGGATAATATTCCGGTTGAAATAGAAGCGCTTTTTGAACTTTACGAAGATTAGGCCATGCAATACTGGTATGAAATAGCAGATCCTGATAGCATTGACTCTCCCGCGCTGTTGGTATATCCTGAGCGTATAAAAGGTAATATCCAGTTGATTAAAGGTATGGTTGACGGGCATTGTGAACGTTTACGTCCTCATGTCAAGACCAACAAGATGATCGAGGTATGTAGGATGATGATGGAGGAAGGTATTGAACAGTTCAAGTGCTCCACGATAGCCGAAGCAGAAATGCTGGCTTTAGCCAATGCAAAGGATGTTCTGCTGGCTTATCAGCCTGTAGGACCGAAGTTGAGCCGATGGGGGAAGTTGGTGCAGACCTATCCCAACACGGAGTTTTCTTGTGTTTTGGATAATGCTGTGGCTTTAGATAAGATGGGTGCTTATGCAGCGAAAGAGCAAACGAGGTTTTCGGTATATTTTGATATCGATTTGGGGATGGGGCGTACAGGTGTATCGCGAGCTGCTCTGGCAGGTCTCTGTGATCATATAGACCAATACCCGCTATTGACTCTGAAAGGGGTGCACGGTTATGATGGACACATTAGTAATCCAGATGTATCTATACGTAAAGAGGAAGCCGATGAAAGCTACAGACTACTGAACGAAGCCGCCACTTATTTAGAGGAGCGGTATGGAAAGGTAATGGATAAGGTCATAGGAGGGAGTCCTTCATTTACGAGTCACGCATTGCGGCAGGATGTGGTCTGTAGTCCAGGAACGTTTGTTTTTTGGGATTGGGGTTATAGACAGCGTATACCAGAGCAAAAATTTGATTATGCCGCGGTGTTGATGACCAGAGTCGTAGCGGTTATCAGTCCAACAAAGATCTGTATAGATTTAGGGTATAAAGCCGTAGCGTCAGACCCGCCACTTCCGCGAGTATGTTTCTTGGACAGAGACGGTATTGAGGTCTTATTTCAAAGTGAAGAGCATATGGTTTTGTCCGTTTCAGATAGTCAGGAGTACCCTATAGGTACTGTCTTATATGCAGTGCCAACGCATATATGTCCTACGGTAAATCTCTATGAGCAGGTGTATGCTATTGGAGCGGGAGCGGCTAAGGAAGAATGGACTGTCATAGCCAGAAATAGAAAACTTAGTATTTAAAAGAATGAACAGACAACAGCTATTTTTAATAGACGGGCATCTTGACCTCAGTATGAATGCTATGGAATGGAACCGTGATTTACGTATTTCTATTACTGAACTTAATAAAAGGGAAGCAGGCCTATCGGATAAGCCGGATCGGGGGAAGGCTACGGTAACATTTGATGAGTTACGTAGCGGTAATATAGGTTTGGTCGTGGCGACACAGATTGCGCGTTATGTAAAGCCCGGCAGTACCCTTCCGGGATGGTATTCCGCTGAGCAGGCTTGGGCACAGACACAGGGTCAGTTGGCCTGGTATAAGGCGATGGAAGCAGACGGTCATATGTGTATGATTCAAAATAGACAACAGCTGGATCAACATGTTGCAAGCTGGAATGATGGAACGAGCAATGCAGAAAAGCCTATAGGTTATATATTAAGTTTGGAAGGAGCAGACTCTATCGTAGATATAAGCTATGTAGAGAAAGCGTATGAATATGGGCTACGAGCTATAGGACCAGCGCATTATGGGCCGGGACGATATGCCAATGGTACTGATGCTCAGGGAAGATTGAATGCGGATGGTGTCGAGCTGCTCCGGGAGATGGATCGATTGGGAATGATACTGGATGCGACTCATCTCAATGATGATGCCTTTTGGGATGCATTGGATCGTTATAAAGGTCCTATTTGGGCAAGCCATAATAATTGTCGGGTCTTTGTGGATCATAATAGACAATTTAGTGATGATATGATCAAAGCATTGGTCGAGAGGAATGCTGTGATTGGTGTAGCTCTCGATGCCTGGATGATGGTGCCGAATTGGGTGCGGGGACAATCTACGCCCAAAGGTACAGGCTGTAATATGGAAATCATGGCCAATAATATAGATCACATCTGTCAGATAGCGGGGAGTACCGATTATGTGGCAGTAGGTAGTGATCTCGATGGTGCTTTTGGAAGAGAGCAGTGTCCCTACGATTTAGAAACGATAGCGGATATTCAGAAAGTATTTCTAATCCTGGAGCATAGAGGGTATAGTAAAGATGATATAGCAAAAATCGCAAATGGCAATTGGCTTCGCTTCATGCGGAGTGCGCTGTAGTTTTAAGTTATTGTTCTCTTTTTTGTTATTTAACATAATTAATTTTATCCTGTTACGGATTTAATGCAAGAATAGTGGTGCATTGGAGAAGGGGTAAAGGCAGGTATAGTTATTTTGTGAGGATGTTACTATATGAGAACGCCTGAGGGGATAAGCCTCAGGCGTAGCCGTTTTTTAGCAACAAATGGGCTATACGGATGGTATGGATATAAGTTTTTTATATTTTATATTGCTTATAATTAGAGTGTTGTGCGTTTTATTAAAAAAAAATACATTTTTTGACTAAGGTGATGTACGCTTTCTGTTATATGTATATAGATGGAAAGAATAGATCCAAAGTTACTCAAAAAGTATGCGGAAGGTCGCGCTTCGGAAAAAGAGTGCGAAGAGGTCGAACAATGGCTGGAAGAAGAAGATAATTTCTTTGATCCCCGAGCTGGTGTTGGAGCAGCCAACGAGCGGCCTGTGCATGGCACCCTATCTGCAATGTGGCAGCATTTTATACGGCAGACGGATGAAGGGTTACGTTACCTCCGTCTATGGTGGTGGGGTACCCGCTTGACTGGAGCTTTGCTGGTTTTGGTACTTGGAGTCATTGTTTATAAGAGTGAATATAGACTCCTTACAGCTGATCAGGATATCGAATTGCTTACGGTAGAGGTACCTAATGGACAACGAGCGACGATAAAGCTATCCGACAGTACGCAAATCTTTCTGGCCGGAGGATCCAAACTGGTCTATCCGAAGGTATTTGTAAATAACGAAAGACGTCTTTCGTTAGAATACGGTCATGCATTCCTTAAGGTAGCCAAAGACCCATCCAAGCCTTTTATTCTTCAAAGTGATGGTACACAAGTATCGGTATTGGGTACTGCATTCGATGTGAGTAACCGGATCGGCTCCAAAGATATCGCAGTAGTGCTACAGGAAGGAGCTGTAGCATTTTCAGATGCAAGAGGAGTAAGCCAAATTATGAAACCAGGTGATAAGCTGGTCTATGATAAAGGAAGTGGACAGGTAAGTCATTATCAAGGTAGGGATGTCACTCGCTTAGATAGCTGGACGGACGGCAAACTGGATTTCCGCTCGGCCCATCTTGAGGATGTGCTTTTACTGCTGGGCGAACGATTTGATAAAAAAATCGAATGCAGCAAAGATGTAATCCACATCCCGGTTACAGGTGCATTTAACGATATGCCACTGCGTCGTGTACTGTTCCTATTGAGCGAAAGTACAGGTTTAGAATTCGTAGAGAAAAATAATACAATTACAGTAAAAAGATAAAAACAGGAGGGATCTGTCAGTAATGATGGGTTCCTCTTTTTTTAGAATACAATATAGAATTAATCTAAATAAATATATGAACACTAAATGGAGGAACAGAAAGCTAAATCTTGGCTTATTCGTTCTTTTAATTGCACTTCCCACCTTAGCAATTGGCCAGAAAGGGACAGTCATTCTGACAAAAGATAACCTTACGGTCCAGCAGGTCTTTGATCAAATAGTAGACCGGAATGGGGGGCTCAATTTTATATACAGCGACCTGGGCAAAGAGCTGACTGTCCGACTGAAGCACAAAGGAAGTGCTCAAGCGCAACCCATAAAGGAACTGTTAGATCTGATCGCCCAACAGACTAGGCTACGGTTTACAGTGAATGGCAATGATATCATCGTACGTATTGCCGCTGAAGGGAGAGAGAGTAATAATTTTTTTACCCTATCGGGCACAGTCAAGCAAAAAGATCCGGACCTTTCATTGGGCTATGCCAATGTCCTGTTGCAGTCAATCAGGACAAAGGATAGGAAATATAGTACGGTGGCCGGGAGTGATGGACGGTTTTACTTTCAATCCATACCAAAGGACGAGTATATATTGTCTGCAACTTTTGTCGGCTATAGGAGCTTAAATCAGAATATCAGTTTAAAATCATCGGCCAATACCGTACTCTTAATGGAAACCGAATTCCAGCAGGTCAACGAAATTAATGTGACTGCCACGGAACAAAAAGGCATGACGACTTCTTCTGTCATTAAACGTGATGCTATAGATCATATGCAGGCGACCAGTCTGACGGACTTGATGTCATTATTACCAGGAGGGCGTTCCTCACCACCAGCCTTAGCATCGCCCAATCTCTTGCGTATACGGGAGGCTTCTCCACCGGCCAGCAAAGAGTATGCAATCTCTTCGTTGGGGACACTATTTGTTATCGATGGTATTCCGATGAGTATGGATGCCAATAGACAGTCTATAGATCAGACCTCGAATTTAGTCCATGTCTCAAGCAAAGAGTATGCAGATTTTGGTATGGACATGCGTGGTATTACTACAGATAATATTGAAAGTATAGAGGTCATCCGTGGGATTCCATCTGTACGTTACGGTGACTTGACAAGTGGGGTGGTCAAAATTGAGCGTTTACAGGAAGCCCAACCATGGACGGCTCGCTTTAAACTCGATCAGTTTTCAAAAATGTTGACCTTATCAAAAGGTGTGGCCCTGAAAAAAAACTGGCTACTAAACGCAGATATAAACTATCTAGATGGAAAACGGACGCCTATCAATCCTTTAGAAACGTACGATCGCTATACGGTTTCATTACGTACAGAAAAACGTTGGGGCGATAAAGCCGTAAGAGAGATTAAATGGAATACCTCGATAGACTATTCAGGTCAATTCGACGATTGGAAGATAGATCGCGAACAGATGCTTGACCAGGAGACATATCGACTGACCTATCAGTCTGGTAGGTTAGCGTCCAGACTATCCATGAAGCAACCTAACCACCTTCTGCATACGCTGGAGTTCGATATAAATGCAAACTACTCGATCGATAATATCTATCGCGAACGCTGGCCTTCTAATGACCAGGAAAGAGGGATTGTTCCGTTGTCTATGGAAGAAGGTGTTTCGGAGGCTATACTTTTACCCAAGTCATATTTGGCCAAGATCGAAGTGGACGGCCGTCCATTCAATGGTTTTGCAACCCTAAGGGGGATGATGGATTTTAATACCCTCGGTTTACAACATAAAACGCAACTGGGACTGGAATGGCGCATGGACAAAAACTATGGTGCAGGACAGATATTTGATATCGCACGCCCTGTTAGTAATGGTTTCGGGTTACGACCTTACCGTTACGACCGTGTACCAGCTATGCAACAGGCTTCGTATTTTATTGAAGATCATATAAAATCACCAAAGTGGTACGGTAATCAACTGAATCTACAGCTAGGGATTCGTGGCGGCACCATGTTTAACCTGGACAAAGCATACGTGCTACAGGGAAAATTCTATGCGGATCCGCGGATAAATGCGCAATGGGAGCTGCCTGCAATCGATGTGTTTGACAAACCTTTACGGTTGACTTGGACTGGGGGGATTGGCTGGTTGACAAAAATGCCAACGATGAATATGCTCTATCCAGACATCGTTTATCAGGATTTTATAGAGTTTAAACACACAAATCTGAAACCAGAGCTAAGTTATTACCAACTGCGTACATATATCGAGGATAGGGTCAATTACGATCTGTCTTACACACGAAATAAGAAGAAGGAATTGCGCTTGGACGCAGAATGGGCGGGTCATTATTTCTCTGTTACCTGGTTTGACGAAGTGCTGAACAATGGTTTTAGACCATTCTTAGAACCTAAGACCTATGCCTATAATTTTTATGGATTACTAAATCAACCACAGTATGCTAGCAAGCCAGATCTGAGTACAATGCCTTATACCGAACGCAAGATATTCCGAGGCAATACGTATCAGTCGAATGGAACCACACTTACAAAGTCTGGTTTGGAGTTTACGTTTACAACTCCAAGGTACCCGGGTATTAATACACGTTTTACAGTAACGGGGGCCTATTTTAAGAACAACTATCAGAATAGCCAAGCCATGTGGTTTCTGGGGAATGCGCGAAATAATCCGTCTGTCGGTGATTTTGTGGTCTTTGATCATTATGCTGCATTGTATCCGGATTGGCGTGATGGTTATTATAGAAAGCGAAAAAGTGCGAATGTAACAGCCGATACCTATATCAAGCGTTATGGCCTCACATTGTCGCTTACTGCTGAACTATACTTGCATGGTGAGAATTTGATATGGGAAAATAGACCTGGTTATCCTTCTTATTACCTCACGACAGATAATGTACTGCATCCGTATACAGAGGCCGACAAGAAAGATGTATATAGGCAGTTTCTTTTTTACCCCGACGGAGGAGGTGGACTGGTAACCGATAATAAATTCCAGATGAAAGGACATTTTAGAGGAAGTAAGGACTTCGGCGAGTGGCTACGGTTGTCACTGTTCATTCTCAATTTTGGGGATATCAATCCTGGATTTGACAATGCGAGGGGGGTGTATCAAAAGAATGCTAATTCAGCAGCATACTTCGGTATGGAGTTGCGCTTTAAGTTCTAATAAAAACGAATAATGAAAATAATGAAGAATGTTTTTTTACTGGTCTTTCTGTTGGCTTTCGTTGCTTGCAAGGATCAGTTTGATCCAATAGACAAAGTACATGTCACCTTTACTGAAGATATCACAGATTTAAATATTCCGGAGAATAGTGTCGTAGAATATGAGAATATAAAGTTGACCATGTTTGATATCAATAATTGGAATGAGACCTATGAATATCAGATTCTGAGTTTGAAAGAAGGGGTAGAAGTTCAGAAAGGAAGTTATAGCGACTGTTTGGTCACGATGGATGTGTTCTATATCAATAACGGTATCCGGGAAAAAATATTAGCAGAAGCATATTTGGGAATTATCTCCCAGAGCATTAAAGCGCTGAATTTTATTGACCCTAATGTACACTTTGACATAAAATTAAGAAGGAGGAAGTTCTAATGAAAAGATGTTTTTTGTTATGGGGTGCTTTCTTTTGCTGGGGATTGGCTTGGGGACAAAAAGAGAAACCGGTTGTACGGTTAGACACGGTTCAGTCTGATTTACTAAACCGCAGTCTAAAGCGGGTTTCCCTACCTGTTCAGTATGCTGAGCGGACGGTAAAAAATCCCGCAATGAAGTACTACAGCGTCGATTTTTCGTATACACAGATGAAGGCCTATGGACAGGGGAGCGAAGAGGATGAAGCGATTGTGCAACAGTTAGGAAGAGCATATGATAGCTATGGGCTTGATATTCAATCTGTATTAAGGCCTTCTGATGGTGTGCGGGCCTGGGGGAGAGCTTATTACACCAACACCACAGTACGTGACATAAGCTGGAATCTCACTTCGGATTATGATCGTGTCTATCCCTACAATACAGTAGATACATTGGCTCCAGCAAAGCAGTATGGCGAGACTTATGCTTTCTCAGGAGGATATGCAAAAGATATGGGGCGCTACCTTTGGGGGATAGAAGCTTCAACGCGTAACGTACAGGATTATAGGACGCGGGATCCAAGACCGCGAAACCGGGTCAGTGATATTGATCTTTCAATAGGATTGGGACGCAAGTTGACCATCCCGTATATGCTGGGGCTCTCTACAAAATTGGGAGCGTACAAGCAAGCGCAGACAATCTCTGCATTGGCAGATGACAGAAATAAAATCAGTTCGCCGATTTATAATATGACTGGATTGGGTACCTCTTTGTTTATAATGAACGACGTTAAAGATTTTTCCTACGAAGCTTATAAAATTGCGGTAGCGATAGATGTTTATCCAGAGAATCAAAAAGGATTCACTGCCAATCTAGAGGTGTTGAGGGATCGGATGAACAAGGTGATAGCCGGTGCTTCGTCGATTTATAATGTATCCCGTATACAAGAAAAGTCTGTGCTAGCCAGAGCAGGTTGGATTGATGTCGATCAGTACAGATCATGGTTTATGCAGGGCTCTTTTGAACATCGTAACAGAGAAGGATCGGAGGTTATAGTCGCAAATCATGCGGAAGAAACAGGCTTGATCACGGATAAAATCAATGCAGGTATGGCGCCTTACTATTTGGAAAATACTACTCATCTTAAAGCAGAAGGAGCTTTTGAAACAGGCAAAAGATTGAAGTGGCGCTTACAGCCAAGTATAAGATATAGTAATAGCGGTACCAAATATCGGTATCCAGAGCGAAGTCTAACATGGCAGCGACTGCAGTATCAATTGCAAACCCATATCAATTGGCATACAGGAAACCAACTTTGGTCGCTGTTATTTTCTGTGTATCAGGACAACAGCTTAGATAGCAACTTGGATATTGATCAGGTGCTGCCGGTCACTCACGGGAATACTGAAAATAGCTATAAAGGTATGGATAGGCACAGTAGAGCGATTGAATACGCCAATTATCGCTTTATCGCAACGAACAATACACAGTTAGAAGTTGGGATACGTGCAGAATGGCAGCTGTTCAATAATAAATCAATTTTTTTGAACCCGGCTTATAGAGCGGGATGGTATACCCAACAGGTTAAGACGAGTTTTTGGCAGATAAGTCTGGGAATGGCTTTATAAAATTAATGATCAACTAAGTAATAATATTAAAAGTAAAATAAGATGAACAAAACAAAGATGATCTGTGCTCTTTTAATCGCAGGAGCATTAGGTTCTTGTCAAAAGGACGAGATAGGTAAATCCGAAACGGAGGGAGCGGTAGGTAATGTAAACTTTAGACTGACCGCTTCCAGTGGTGGGCCTACCTTCCGTACGGGACATAGCGATGCGGGGGACAAACTGACCGTTACCTGGTTAAATGGGGATAAAATCGGTCTATTTAATCAGGTAGGAACGGAAATAAAGAATAGCAATGCATCATTTGCAATAACCGCGGCCTCAGATATTACAGAATCGGGCAAGAAGGCTGTATTCGGTGGTGAACTGACGCAAAGCGCCGACTGGGATATGGATTTCTATGCGTACTACCCATACAATAATAGCTACAATGATGCGAAAGCTATCCCGGTCTCGGTAGCGGACCAGGTTATTGATGGTAAGGACTCCAAGCACCTAGCCAAATACGATGTCCTCGTTGCTGACCCGGTCAAAGGTGTCAAAGCAGGCGCCGGGAATACAGCATTGAATTTTAAGCATGTAGTAGCTGTTGCTGATCTCAAGATCAGTTTGCCGGCAGGAGCAGCATCACAGGATATCAAGGAGATCCGTATCGTACGGGGTGACAATAAAACGATTACGCTGAGCGGCACCTTGGATATCACGGCGGCAGCGGATGCTGATCGTCTGAAAGTGAATGTAAAAGAAGCGGACAAAAGCTGGGCACAGTTTACTAAAGTAGAAAATGTAAAGCTCGCGGCAGGCGAATCTTTTCAAGCCCGTGTAGCCCTACTACCGGATGATTGGAGCGGAGATAATGTATCTATTTATGTAAATACCAGTGAAGGTACCTATCAGTTTGACAAAACCAATATCAAGACTGAGGCCGGAAAGCGCTACAGCAGCGAGTTGAAACTCGAGCAAAAGCTTGTGGCCAAAGTGGGTGATTTCTACTATGCTGATGGTACTTGGTCTACGGATTTGGATGCGAATAAAAAAGTAGTTGGAATTGTGGCTTATACGGGACAAAAAGGTGGTGCGACCAATGGTTTTGTCATTTCACTGGAAGATGTGGAAAGTGAACTCATTGGCAAGATATCGCGCTGGAATATTCCAGAAATTCAGGATTTAGCTATGACTGATCTAGTAGCTGGTACAGTGGAAGATTGGGATGGACAGGCCCATGCCAGAGCGGTGGCTGCCAAGCGTACGGAAGATGGTTATAAAGACATGACTTTTATACTGATGTCAGTGGATTATGCACCACAGGGAATTACCTCTGGACCGTCTGCAAAGGGTAATTGGTATACACCGGCAGCTAATCAATTTGCTACTGTAAATAATCACCATCGAGTCGTCGAGGCAAGTTTGGCACTCATTTCAGCGACAGCTATATCGAGTAAAAGGTATTATACAAGTACAGAATCTACAGCAATCCAAGGTATAGCAAGAAATGGCATAACCGTTAGTATTAACGACCCTAGTACTCCTAATGTAATATCATCGGCGCGTATAGATCGGGAAAGAGATCGTTTGCCTGCTCGACCATTTCTTACCTTCTAACTTGATAGCAAGGATATATTAACATTACTTATTGTAAAATAAAACAATACTATCCGGATGCCAAAAGGATAGCGTATTTACTTCATACAAATAATATACATCGATAAAAATGAAAAAAAATCAATTATTCCGCCTCGCCGCAATAGGATTATTGCTTGGTACCATGGGGGTGACTTCTTGTCAAAAAGATATTGCTCTGCCTGAAGCGGGGGATAACCAAGCGGTTGTAAAAGAGGCAAATCTTAAAACATACAGTCTCAACTTTGATCTATCACCTGAGTTTGCAGGTAAAGATCTGTTGGGTGCGCGTGCTATTTTCAGAAATACAGCTACAGGCGAGACCTATACGGTAAATGCGCAGTCTACCACTTCGCTGACAGCTGAACTTCCGGAAGGGGCTTACGAAGCAGAGATCTCCGGTTATATCAAACAATATGTAGGTGGTAAAGAAAAAAACACCCGTGTTAGTGCTATCCAAAAAGTAGGACCATCTTTCCGTAGTAATGCAAGTACAGCCGCGTTGTTAATGCTTTCTTCCAATCCATTTGCTGATTTGAAAATCGAAGAAATTTATTTTGCCGGATCTGCTACGAGTATCCGGGATCAATTTTTTAAAATCACCAATACGGCAGCTGTAGATGTTGATCCAAGCGGGCTTGTCATTATGGAAGGCTCTTTCCTGAATACTACACAACGTGTGTATACCCCCTCCATTATCGATACGGCTTTTGCAATCAATGCAATCTGGCAGGTACCAGTAGGTACTGTCGATATTGCGGCAAATAACGGATATATAAGCCTCGTTAATCAGGCACAGAATCATACTGGTGGATTGAATCTATCGGATGCTGATTTCGAATGGTATAGTCCAGGAGCAAGTAATGACTTGGATAACCCGGAAGTTGCCAATTTGGAAATTATATTCAGCTATACTCCTGCAATATGGGTCATCCATAATCGTGGATTCCGTAGCTATGCAATCGGTAAGCTAGGTACTACCAAAGCGGACTTCCTACAAAACTACAAGTACGGACCTACCTACCCACGCCCAGGCGATACTGCGGGTACCAATCCAATGGTGGTTGTGAATACCTATGCCTTCCCGAATAGTTGGATAGCAGATGGGGTAAATTTAAGCCCTACTGGTAACTGGGAGTGGAATACGCTATACAATACAATTGATGCAGGATATACTGGTATTAATGCGGATAATGGCCGTTTTGGCAAAAGTGTAAAACGTAAAAAAGTAGGTGGTGTATTGCAGGATACCAATAATTCGACAAATGACTTTACTTACGGTGGCAGTACGGCTGTTGCGCCATAACACATTCTATTGTTGAATACGCTTATCCTAAGGCATCCGATTTAGTGTTGTTCAAAGAGATATATCTGCTAAGGGGAATCTTTCTGCGCCCCTTAGCAGATTGTATAGCAGAAAAATTAGGAATAATCATAGTAAAATAATACACATATGAAATATCCATGTAGCAATGGCTACACAAACACGGATGAATATAGTTTGGATATTCCATATGACAACTGAAAATCAAACCGAGCTTGCGAGCTCATCGAAGATAATTATATACATATGAAAAATATAAAATATTATGTGGTGACATGTCTGATATTAATAGGCTATACCATCACATCATGCAGTAAGAGCGACGATACCCCAGAGGTGGGCATTCAGCAACTATCGTTGCCAACTACACTTAGCCTGGCCGTAACGAATACAGCCCAATTGAAACCGACTACCTCTCCGGTAAATATTACACGTCCTTATGAACTGAGATGGAGCAGTGACAACGAAGCCGTCGCTACGGTAGACCAAAATGGAAAGGTCACTGCAGTATCGGCAGGTACAGCCAATGTGCGGACTGAAGTCTATGAAAATGGGGAGCCCCAAAAGATAGCGGCGGCGACGGTGGTTACGGTGAAGGATTTTATGGTATTACTGGATGCTACCTCAGCCTCTTTAGAAATAGGGGGGACTCGGACCCTTAAGCCGACGGTCACTCCCGAAGGAGCTACTTATACACTACAATGGAGTAGCTCGGCCGAGACTATTGCCTCTGTAGATGATAAAGGTATAGTTACGGCACGTAATGTCGGCGAAGCGGTGATTACGGTAACGATTAAAGAACAGCCTGCCGTAAAAGCAACATTCAGCGTGCAGGTCGGAGCTGGAAAAGTCAATCCAGGCGCAGGTCTTGGCGATATAGAAAATGGCGGTACTTGGTAGCTTAATTAATGGCGGGATGATAAAGCTTCAGCCCGCCATTGAATAAAACAGATAAAAACATGAAGAATCCAGATTTTGATCAATTGTCACGCTCCTTCGAAGAGCAAGGGTATGTATTGACAGCCAAGCGAAAGTCTATTGTAGACTACATCTGCGCACAAGAAGAGATAGCAGACATTGAAGAAGTGTGGATGACGCTACGGGAAAAAGAAAAGATCAGTTGGGCAACGGTATATACCAGTGTCAAAGTTCTGAAACGACTGGGCTGGGTAGAGGCCTGTGAAGATGGAGGAGCATATCGGTGGGTTAATCCATAACAAGTAGCTTACGCTAACAAGATTTAGAAACGGGAGGACAGTAAGCCAAGAGTTTCCTGAGTGGGGCTATCGTTGTCGCTGTATTAAATGGAGAAAAGCCGTTAAGTACATTAAGTTCAGATTGTGATGAAAATAAAAAATGAAATAGAGAAAAATCGTAGACGTATCTCTTATGTATTGACAGTGTTTTTGTTGCAAAATTGTAGTTCCTCCATTGCGCAGCAGGCGGACGTAATATTAGAGCAGCCTTATTCCTTTATCATAGCTGACGGTGAGATCAGTAGGGTGCAACAGCATAGCGATACATTGCAATGGCCGCACGGCAGACTATACGATGCTGTGCAGACAGAAAACCTTGCTGCATTAGATTGGGAAGTCAGTAGGCAGTACAAGGTGTGGTCAGCATATCCTAAAGACAGTTTATGGTATCTGGCCTTGGAAAGGCTGGACAGCATTCCGCTATCAATAGATCCGTTGCCGGAAGACCGTTTCTCTGTCATTGCCCTCCATAAGGGTAATGGACAGCAGATAGGGATTGTACAGCTTGCGACTGGCCTGAATACAGAGGCATTGGACAGTTTGCTGAATGGCGCTATTGAACGAAAAGAATGGTTCTTGACAACTTATTTCTGCGATGCGAAATGGAAAGAATTGGGTTCGCTCCCAGCGATTAAAACAAAAGATGAGGCATTTCGGATTCGCGAAAAGCTGCAATCGGACGAAGTCAAAGATTGGTTGCGACTTTATGAGGGCAATCCGATAAAAGAAATGTACGGAACGGGATTGATGACGGAAATATTGAACAGAATATGCCTGGTTATGGGATTTAATCCCATAGGGGTATGCTTTACAGCACATCAGTGAAAAATAAGCCATACGGAATTAGTCTTCCTGCTTATCTTAATATTTGACAGGTCAAATCTCTATTGAAAGAAATAAATAACGTGCGTAAAAATATTATATATATACTCTGGCTACTACATACTGTATCCTGTTGTTGGGATAGTCCAGTTAGGGCGGATACACCTACGATGGTACTGCAGCCATCGGCAGGAGATAAAACACAATACAGTGTCTCTGCGCGTGTAGTGACCGATAATGGAGTTCTCCTGCCTGGTGTTTCCATTAGGGAAAAAGGGACAGGAAATACGGTTATATCCGCGCAGGACGGTAGTTTTCGGCTGTTGGTGGCCTCTGCCGAATCGATCGTCTTATTTTCCAACGTCGGCTATGCTCCGCGGGAATATGTGGCACATGCCGTGCCGGAGCAGGTCATTTTATTATCGGAAGATAATACGCTCGAACAGGTGGTCATTACAGGTTATCAAAAGCTCGATAAGAGCCGCTTTACCGGCTCTGTAAGCCAGATCGATAAGACGCATATAGATCGGGCTGGCTATGTCGACGTCTCCAGATTACTGCAGGGGGCGGCAGCAGGTGTAAGCGTGCAAAATGTATCGGGGACTTTTGGGGCGACACCGAAGATACGCATCCGTGGAAATGCTTCGATCAGTGCCAACCAAGAACCGCTTTATGTACTGAATGGGGTACCGATAACTTCGCCAGCGAATGTGAATGTCAATCAATTGTATTCGGGTGATCCGGCATCTTTGTTGGGATCGGCCATAGCTGGGCTCAATGCGCAGGATATTGAAGATATTACGATACTGAAAGATGGTGCAGCGACCTCGCTCTACGGTACACGTGCCGCCAATGGGGTGGTCTCCATACGTACCAAGTCGGGGCAGAAAAATAACCGAAGTATAAACTTTAGTACGGCGCTGACATTGGGTATCAAGCCTACCATACGAAATTACAACGTACTGAATTCGGCGCAGGAGACGGATTTTTATAAAGAGCTCTATGATAGGGGGTATTTTTCTAATGAAAACTGGCCATTGACAACCGGTGCCTACACTGACGCTTATCGTCGCTATGCACTTCGGGAGATCAATCAAGAGCAGGCGTATAGCGAGTTGGACCGATCGGCTACTGCAAATACGGATTGGTTTGATGTGCTGTTTCGTAATAATGTATTGCAAGAACATAGCCTCTCTTTTTCGGGAGGAAAGGATCGATATACGTATTATCTGTCAGGAAGCTACACAAAAGATGATGGTCAGGCTATAGGCTATGGTATGGATCGTGGTACATTGGATGCAAGAAGCCAAATAGATCTTACGAAACGGCTGAAAGTGGATGTGCTGGCCAATTGGAATAAGCGTGGGCAGCGTGCACCTGGTACGCACGATAGTGGTACTAGATACGCCAATGTAGCGCGTGATTTTGAAATCAATCCTGCAATCTATGCGATGTCGAGCAGTAGATCGATGTATCTTTTTCAATCAGACGGAAGCTATAAATATTACCTCAATAATTATGCACCTTTTAATATCGTGGAAGAGCTCCGCGAAAATTATAGCGATATCGATGTGCAGGAATGGCGTATGCAGGTGCAACCAAGCTACCAGATCTTATCAAATCTACGCTACGAGGTGATGCTGGCAGCCAGACTTGGTACATCTGGACACCGACATGTGGTGACCGAAAGGTCGAATGTGGCCAGGGCCTACCGTGTGGACTATAATGATGTGCTACGCGAAGAGAATCCCTTGTTGTACAAAGACCCGACTGATCCTTATGCGTATTTCGAAACGATATTACCAGAGGGAGGCTTCTTGTATAGTAATAGATATAAAAGCAAGTCGTATACGATGCGTCATGCATTGACTTTTGATGAGAATTGGGGGCAACACGCGGTATACAGCACCGTTGGCTTTGATTTTAATAAAGATCGCACCGATCGTACCTATCGGAAAGATATTGGTTACTTGCATGAGCAAGGAGGTGAGGTGAGGACAAGTGACCTGGCCTTGTTGCAGGCGAGTCAAAATGATGAACTTTTGTATGAGGAAACATTTACTAATCAGAACCTACTAGGCTACTATTTCTCGGGACAGTACGCTTATCGGCAACGCTATAATGTGGAGCTCGGTGGAAGATTGGACGCGAGTAATATGTTCGGTCGTCTGGCTCGAAGTAAGTTTTTACCCAATTATAGTGTAGGCTTGTCATGGAATGTGGATCGGGAATCTTTTATGCGATCTTGGGTAGAAAGTGGGGTTGTACAGCAGTTTAAACTGCGTGGCAGCTATGCTTTACGTGGTAATGCGTACCAAACCTCGCCCACACGGAATGCCAGGGTTTTTAATGCCGTCCGATTGGACAATGAAAACAGTGAGCAGGTGATTGATATCCTTTCGCCAGAGCTGTTCAACTTGAATTGGGAAAAGGATTATATCAGCAACATCGGTATAGATTTAAGTCTGTGGAATAAGCTATCCTTAACAGCTGAATATTACACCCGTAAAAATAAGGACTTGATCAGTCGCTCAAACATCGCGCAAGAGGAAGGGTTTTCGACGAAGGTGATCAATTTTGCATCGATGGAAAACAGGGGTTTTGATATCAACATCGGATTTAGAGATGTATTGGCTTCTGATAAATGGTCGTGGCATGTTAATCTGCTATATGGTTATGTACGTAATAAAGTGATCGGTGGTGAGTTGCAGTCCTCGCTGTTGACACAGGTCACTCGATCTACAGGCTATCCCTTGGATGGTTATCCGTTGGAAGGGCTGTATGCATACAACTATCAGTCTTTGGATGCAGATGGTCGACCTGTTTTCTCTTATTTTGGACGCCCGACACAAGGTATTACAAGCGCGGAAACGAATAGAGGTCTGATCCAGTATGCCGGTTCGCGACAACCATTGGGCACGGGGTCTGTGTCTAGTAGTTTGTCGTACAAAGGGTTTGAGTTTCGGTTTCTGTTGACGGGAGCACATGGTCATAAAGTCTTTATGTCGCCGATTGCTGCGCGTTACTATGCCGACAACCAGGCTACTCCCGGAGAGATGGGTTACCGCTGGATAGGGCCTGGCGATGAGCATACGACAGATATTCCAGGCTTGTTAAGCACCTACCAGCGGATGTATCTAGCCACTTCTTCGGCAATAGATGAGGTGGCATACAATCGAAGTACGATACGGGTAGCCGATGCAAGTGTGCTACGGCTGTCCGAGATCATGATAGCCTACGATGTGCAGCCTGCCTATTTGAGCAAACTCAAGGGGATCAAGCGTGCACGGGTGAGCCTTAGTGGCAATAATGTGGCCTACTGGGCGAGTAAACGTTTGAAAGGTATGGATCCGGAGTTGCTCTTGACAGGTGTCGCTTTACCTAATCCGGTGAGCTATTCTTTACGGTTGACGGCGGGGTTTTGATCATGAGGAATGAAGAATCGAAAGCAAGGAGTTTAACGAAGTTAGTTGATAATTGAGAATGAAAAATATAATGAGATTCGGTGTAGTAGGTAGTATACTACTAGTAAGCTTGACTATGGGAGCCTGTTCGCATTATCTGGATGAGCCGTATGATAATCGGGTGGAACTCCAATCTGTACAGGACTATCGCGCTTTGTTATCACAGGCTTATCCGGAGCGTCAGGATTTGTTTACAGATATCCTGACGGATGATTACCACCATTATGCGAATACGATGCAGGCCAGTCTTACGTCGACTTATGTCCCGCTTTACCTCTGGCAAGATCATTATACCGAAGGTAGAGCCACGCCGTCAGCGGCATATGCGCATTATTATGAGAAAATATATCTGGCGAATACGGTTATTGAAGAAGTCATGGCATGCGTAGGTGATGAAGAAGTCAAACAGGTCTTGTTGGGAGAGGCTTATGTGGTACGGGCTTACGCTTATTTTACGTTGGTCAATCTATTTGGAATGCATTACAACCCACAGACAGCATCATCGGATTTGGGCGTGCCCTTAGTGCTCGAGGTGCCGACAGCGAATAAGCCGACGTTTTCAAGATCCACCGTAGCAGAGGTGTACGGGCAGATAACGGCCGATATTGAACGAGGATTAGCTTTTTTTTTACAACATCCGACATTGGTGTCCAGCAATCCCTATCACTTCAACCTCTCCTCAACTTATGCTTTCCTTTGCCGACTGCATCTGTATCGATCCGATTGGGAGGAAGCTGTCAAATACGGGGATTTGGCGCTGTCCGAGTCAGGTGGGGAAGTACGGGATCTGGCCACTGATCTAAAGCAATGGACCAGTTATGGTGTTGCTTATTTTGCGCAGGAGTTTATGAATCCGTCGACACATCGGAATATTCTCTTAGCAAGCCAGAGTGATGTGTTCCTGACCAGACCTACGGGGTTCCGTCTATCGGGATTCTATCCTTCGCACAGCTTGTATTATACGTTTCCAAAGGATGACCTGCGCTATCGGCTGTTCAGTGCGGGAGGGACCGTGATCGACAGTATCACCAACTATGTAAAATATGCACAGCAGCCCAACCAGCCCAATGTGTCGGTCTCGCGTTACGATTGTTTTACAGTCGAAGAGGTATTATTGAACCGCGCTGAGGCCTTGATGCAGCAGGCAACTCCAGATCGTGGGCAGGCAATCGAGTCTGTCGAAAAGA
Organism: Sphingobacterium sp.; assembly: GCA_031277715.1. Taxonomy (GTDB): domain Bacteria; phylum Bacteroidota; class Bacteroidia; order Sphingobacteriales; family Sphingobacteriaceae; genus Sphingobacterium. The sequence goes on from JAITLW010000260.1 coordinate 19,367, forward strand.
TCCGCCGTCTGCGTATCTCTCCCTATGCGGCTCAAAAGACAGATAAGTGGTCGGACTCGCAGTTGTTGGATTGGATTTACGCGGAACGAAGAAAGGAATTATTGGGACAGGGGATGCGCTGGTTTGATATCAAGCGATGGAGACTGCCGGTCGCACACCGTCTGATGCGGGCTTCTACTAGACCGGATGCGGTATTAACGGCGGATGATCGACGTAAGGCTTTACAGATTCCGATCAGTGCACGGATAGGTAATCCAGTGCTAGAAAATCAATTGAACCCGAGGTAGTATTTTATGATAATAAGGTTTTTATAATGAATAAGAAGATGTTTTACAGAAAGTCGCACTGCGTATTTGGGGTGATTTTTGCAATAGCAAGTTTATTCGGCTGTCAAAAAGAAAGTCCAGTAGAAACGAAGGCCGCTATGGATTACTTTGCGATATCTGAAAAGCCCCGCTACCTGTGGAATGCATTGGATTCGCTTTGCGATACTATTTATCGGGAGTATGGTGTCAAGGTTATCTATGAATATACACCCCGTATCTTGGATGGAACAACTTTCTTCGTGCCTCCCAATTACGAAAAGGCTTTAGTGTATACGGATGTGGTCATTCGTAAACTGTGGTTGAAACCATTGAAGGAGAATTTTCCAAGGTATTTCGCGGTGGAAACGCCCCGAGAGTTTGTCATGGTTGGCGGATACGTACATTTTAACGACATCAGCATTGCGGGCGCAGCTGCAGGTGCAGGACTGAATGCACAGTTCTACAGACTGGGCATGGGAGGAGTTAATAATTTTGATAAAACGGTGTCATCAGATTTAATGAAAACTATGGCTACGCTATATCATGAACATGCCCATCAGCAGGACCATCGCTATGGTCGGGGCTATATGTATGATCGGGTGTCTCAGGGTGAGTATTATGGGTTGAACTATGGCGGACGGTTAGAGTCGCAGGCCAATCTTGACGGTTTCTTTTTACCCTATGGTGGCTATGCTCCCGAGGAGGATTTTGCGACTTCGGTGGAGAAGATGGTGCTGCATCCTAAGAGTCGGATCGAACAGATTGTGAAAGCGAATGAAAAGTTGGAGAAAAAATATAAGATGGTGCATCAGTTTTATCTGGACAGAGGCATGGACCTGCACCGTCTACATGAAGTGGTGGACTCTATGGTGAATAAAACAAGATATTAATTTTTGATACATGATAAATAGAATGTCGTTTCTGTTCCGGTTGGTAATTGTAGCAGGTATTGTGTTGTTGTTTTCTTGCGAAAAAGACAGAGAATATGGCAGTGTATCCGAAGCGAGAACAAAACAGGGGAAACTTGTGCAGGACCTCAAAGGAGTATTGCAGGATGCCGAGGATGGTTGGGTGATGATGCTGAAGAGTAGCCTGAGTGATGTGGCTTATACGCCCTTGGTTATGAAATTTGATACGAGTAAAAATACCGTAGATATGGTGACGGTATACGGCCTTACTGTTCCATCCGAAGCACATTTTACGATAGGCGAGGGTACGGCCAATCCCTTATTGATATTTTCTACGGGATCGATCATGACAGCGTTGTACCGTACGGGAGTACAAGCATCCGACCTGACGGATCATATGTTTAAGGTGCTGGATGTCAAACTAGATACTATCACGGTACAGTGCTATCGCGGAGGAGGTGCCTACGCTACAGAAGGAGGGTCGGTGTACAAATTATTTAAAAGACCGAAGGACTGGAAATGGGCGGATGAGGAACGCTATTTTGATCTTGAGAATACGGAGCGTTGGTCAGGTACGTTTTTGAACTATGGTAGGGCCTCAGACTTAAAGCTGACCTACTTGGATAATGAGAAGAGAACTCGTAATGTCCGGATAATGAATACGCCCATGCAGGAAAGTCTGATCAAGACTTTTCGTAGAGCAGATCCTTTTAATAGTGATCGATCTTCAATGGGTATTTTTGAACCTTTTTATCCGTTCTGGATATATTTTACGAATGGACAGTCCTACCAGACTGCGGTTACGTTGGGACATAACAGCATGAGTTTTTACCCTTTTACGGTATCACAGAATGTGGCTACAAGTACCCATGTACGGCATTTTGTGGATTATATTGGTGTACACTATCTCGTGGCTACAGCGACTTCAATAGAAGGGAGTGCGTTGAGGCTGGAGTTTGCAGCATATAATCAACGTGGAGACGCTACTGTGAGGGGGGAATATATATTGAAATGATTAATACAAATTATTTACATATGAAATACTTTTTGTTAGCGATAGTCTTTATTGTGCTAGGATGCCAAAAGGATGATGGTATTGGAGACAAAAACGAACATCGAGCGGTATTGGTCTATATGGCCGCCAATAACAGTCTGAATGGTGATGCTTATACCAATATCAATCAGATGGAAAAAGCTATGAAAGGGATATCGGGTAAATTACTTGTCTACGCGCGCTTGCAGAATACAGCGCCTAGAATATATGAGATACAATATGATACAAGCAATGAAATCAAAAGTAAAGTTTTAAAAACTTATAGTAGCCACAATTCATCCGATCCGGAAGTCATGAAAATGGTTCTATCAGATATGCAATCCTTAGTCGCAGCGCGATCGTATGGGCTGATATTATGGTCGCATGCGACGGCTTGGCATCCTGATTCCAGGATACGGCTCCGCTCTTTTGGTGACGATGCAGGGCAGACCATGGGTATTCATTACCTTAAAGAGGTGCTTCCAAATAATCTGGACTTTTTATTGTTCGATGCCTGCTCTATGGCTAGTATAGAGGTATTGTATGAACTGAAAGACAAATCACGTTATACGGTAGCCTCGCCAGCAGAGGTGATTTCTGTCGGTATGCCCTATGATAAAATGTTGCACTGTCTATATGCTACAGATCTGGAAAAAGGGCTGATAGAGGCTGCTCGTATTTACTACGAGCATTATGCTACCCAAGACGGATTGTACCAATCAGCAACAATATCAGTCCTTGATAATCGTGAATTGCATGGTCTAGCGCAGACCATAGCATCTTTTTTGAAAGAACAATCAAATTGGCGGTTTTTAGAACGAGAGGGTGTACAACGTTTGGACTTTGCTATGGACTCACCTACGGCTGGATTCGATCTATTGGATTTCTACAACAAGAATTTCCCTACGGCCGATATTTCAACTATAGAAAACGCTTTAAAGCGCACCCTACTATATAAAGCCCATACGCCTTTTTTCAATGGTATGCCTATAGTTAGCTTTAGCGGACTGTCAATGTATATCCCACACAGAGACAATGATTGGGTACATGGTTATTATCGGGGCCTAGACTGGTACCTAGCCAGTAATGCAAGGTATATATTCGATAGATTATAAAAGTAATTAAGAGAGAAATGAAAAAGATAATTGTATTAATCAGTTTATGCGTCCCCATTTTGTTGACGCAATCCTTTAGGGATAGAAAATACGGCATGGTCAGCCCTCAGACCGATAGTCTGAGAGCTTTGTATAGCCTTGCAACAGGTAATTGGCCTAAACCCACTGTCGATTCGGGAGTTGTCTGGAAAGAGTTCGAACCGCTTCCTGATTTCGATACCAGTTACTTTGCTACGATGGAAAAGCCTGATGTGGTCTTGGGGAAGATGTTGTTCTTTGACCCGAGGTTGTCGGGATCTAATCAAATATCCTGTAGCTCATGCCACAATCCACAGACTTCCTGGGCGGATAAAATATCAACTTCGGTAGGACACGACCATCAGATAGGTAAGCGCAATTCAATATCGCTCTTGAATGTACATGCCCGTAAAACCTTTTTTTGGGACGGTCGGGCTACAACTTTGGAAGAGCAGGTGAAAAACCCGATAGAGGCACACGATGAGATGGCTATGGACGCGACTAAGCTTCCAAAAAAAATCTATAAGATACACGGATATAGAACGTTGTTTAAAGAGGCCTATGGGACAGATAAAATCACCTTTGATCGTATTGCGCAAGCTTTGGCAGCTTTTCAGATGACTATAAGTAGCCGTCAGAGTCGGTTTGACCGCTTTCTGAAAGGAGAGCATAAGATGCTCAATGACCAGGAAATAAAAGGTCTTCATTTATTCCGAACCAAGGCGAGGTGTATGAACTGTCATCATGGACAATATTTTACGGATGAGGATTTTCATAATATCGGACTGACGTATTACAAACGAAAGTATGAAGACCTTGGAAGGTATCATGTGACAGATAATCCGGATGATGTGGGCAAGTTCAGGACTCCTTCGCTACGGGACGTGATGAATACTGCTCCCTGGATGCATAATGGGCTGTTTGATAATATTACGGGACTACTTAATATCTATAATAGTGGCATGCAGATGAATACGGCGAAGCCTGAAGTGAAGGCCAAGGATCCTATGGCACCGGTTACAGATCCATTGATGAAACCTCTAAAACTTACGAAGCAGGAGATACAGGATGTAATAGCATTTCTAGGAGCAATCACAGCAACAGAATACAAAATGCGTAGACCAGAGGTACTGCCCAATTAGAAGCAGATGATAGATTTATAAAGTTATTATTTGTAATTATTCTAAATAACGTATATATTTGATATGTCGTAGGTAAAGAGATGCGAATTATTAATTTTAGATAGATCTATGTGGACTTTTGGTAGGTTAAGTACGTTTGAAAAACTATTTAGATCTTATTGGTACACGGTGTACGATATGTGTGCTTACTATCTTAAGGATTCGGATACAGCTAAAGATCTTACGCAAAATATTTTTTTGGATATGTGGGAACGTAAGGTGTCTTTTAAAGAACAGGTAGAGATGGAAAAGTATTTGACCCGCTGTTGTAAATACCAAGTGTTGAATTATTTTAGGTATACGAGACGTATGTCGATAATGCAGGTGGAGGACATACCTGAGCATATGGAGATGAACTTTGAACGCCCCGATATTCAACTACAGTATAAGGAAATGGAAAAGCGTATAGAAGCCGAAATGGAAAAACTTTCTGAGCCCTCAAGGACGGTGTTCTATATGAGTAGACGAGAATATATGTCTTACCAACAGATTGCGGATGAAGTGGGTATATCGGTGGCAACTGTAGAGTATCACATCAGTAAGTGCCTGCGCAGATTGAGGCAACAGGTGTTGTGAAAAGAGTGGTTTTTAGTGGCAGTGCTAGTTTGAGTAAGATCTCGACTGTCCTATTTCCTGATTGAGATAGCCCAGCTTCGCTTCATGCGGAGTACTTTGTAGTTTTAAGCTATTGTTCTCTTTCTTATTTAACATAATTAATTTTATCATTTTACGGATCCAATGCGAGAATCGCGGTGCATTGGAGAAGGGCTAAAGACAGGTCTGGATTTTACTTATCTAGTATCCATGCTTTCTCGTTGGAGCGCTATTACCTTAGCAATTGTAGGGAGCGATATAGGTTACTTACAACAGATTTACTATTCTCTGTAGGGAGATTTTTTTATTAATCTTCCAAGTGGATTAATTCTTCCTTATGTTTGCGCTATGAAATCTAGTCCTATCATCCTATTAAAATTCTCTGATTTGCTAGACGCAGGTATCTCCGCCTGTCGAAATAAGAACTTTATAATCCTTGAAGAGTCCCGCGCTCAAAGTGATGTGATGGTGAATCAGTTTTATAAAACTGGATATTTTGGTCTTATGCTGGTTGAAGGTGGGGAGAGCTGTTATAGTGTCGGAGATTACCGCTATGAGATGGGGCAAGGGGATGTGCTTTTCATTGTGCCGGGAGAGAATTTTAAAATTCACTTTGTGTCGAAAGACTTTAATGCAAAATATCTTCTCTTTAATACGCAGATGGTAAATGACGCAGGTTTCAATTATCGCTCCAACGACATTATCAAAAGCTTTTCTAATCATCCCTCTTACCTTATTAAGGGAAATCAGATGTTTTTTAACCGTTTACAAAACTATACGGCGGAACTAGCGCATTTAAATGATATTCGTAACGCTATCTTTTATGGAAATGAGATGATCTGGCATCTGTTTTCATTGATAATGTATGAGATTGAGGAGTTCTTTAGACAAACAAAGAGTACATCGACTCCAACTTCCAGGGAGGAAACTATCACTACGGATTTTTATCTTTTAGTACAGTCGTACTATAACAAACATCATGATGTACAGTTTTATGCCGATCAGTTGCATATTACCCGGAAATATTTAAGTAAGGTCGTGAAGAAAACAATGGGACGAACTCCTAAGGATATTATCAATAATGTTATTCTGATCGAGGCGAAAGTCCTGTTAAAAGGACGGTCTTCTAATATTGGTCTTGTTGCTGATCTATTGAATTTTAAAGAGCCTGCTGCATTTAGCAAGTTTTTTAAGAAATTGACACAAAAGAGTCCATACGCCTATAAAAAGGAAGAATTGTTTTAATTTTCTTGCTTTTTTCAAAATTATATATCCGTTTTATTTAGCGTCTTTTTCCCCCCTTTTGGAGTCATTTGTGGCGTGGCTCTCGGCTTCTAAAAGCTATTTTTGTAACAGAAAATAACTAACTTAATATGAAGTCATCTGAGGTAAATACATTGTTGTCCCTTAATTTTAGTCGTGTTTTCTGTCAATTGCCAGAATGTAGTTCGATGCGTATTTTGATTGACCCTAGCGCTAGTGGATTACCATTGATTACAGAGAAGGACTTGTCATTGTTTAATACATTTATTCTGGTAGATTCTGACTTGTCTTTTCTTAACGATCTCGCCCTGTTTTTGGAAGCGAAAGGCAAAGAAGTTACAATCATAAGAAGTATAGACGAGCTGTCGAAGAGGTTTCATCTTGTTGGGGCTATATACAAATCAGGGTTATCAGTTTAAGAAGAAAGGGGAAGGTCATGAGGTGTTTTGTTCAAGAGTTTTCAGTCTGTAATAATTTTTTCTTAAATAGAGCTCAGTGTTTGCTTGAGATTCATTCGCAGGTGCGTCATATTTATTCTATGGCGATGTATTTGGATGATAATATCAATGTTCTGCATATTAAGTCAACCCGACGGGTTGAGAAAGATGTATTGGAGCTATTAAGAGGTCTTGGTATCTTGATAAAATTATTGACCAGCACAGAGGGGGATAGTTCGGAAAAAACTTCCTTATTGTACGACTTCTGCTAGTAAGACTAACTTTAGTCGTGGGTTAAAATCACGGTAAAAAGGGATAATTAAAAGCTTGCAATTCCGTAGTTTTATCGAATGGCACACCGCATTTATTTATATAATTACGATCAGAAGACAAATCAGACGTTTGACACTCATTTGGGAGAGTGGAACTACGAAATCCCCTTGTTGCTATATCCATTGCTGACAGAAGGTATTCATGTACAAGGAGTAGAATTCTTTTCTAATAAAGAGCAAGGTATTGCTCAGTTGCGTCAATTCTTCAATTTGCTGGCGGACACCTATCAATTGCATTACAAAAAAGCTTACTACGAACCTGTTAATACCATGTTTGAGTTTTTGGAGGGATTGCCCTATGACTCTTTTGTGTTGAATGCAACAGACGTATTCAATATGAACGAGGAGAAACATAAAGTACAGGCTAAAGAATGGTTGGTGGATATACAGCAGAAAAGTGTATGCTATAAAAAAGCGTTGGAAGCACAAGATCTAGGGCTGTTGGATGCGTTGTTTTCGCCGTATGGCTATTCTTCCTTTCTTGAAATCTTAGAGACAGATTGGATTGAATACGGGCTTGGGTATTTTGAAGAACATGCTTATAAGAAGATAGCGTCTTCTATTTTTGAGGATGCCGAAAAGTTTGGGTTGAAGGATGCAAAGGGGAATGTTTTAGCTCCTGCTATCTATGACGATATTTTTGAAGCGGACTATTATTACAATATATCGGTAATTGAGAAAGGCAATTTATTTGGTTATCTGCAACGTGACGGTAAAGAAAGAGTTCCTCCAATCTATGAAAAGGCATCTGAGGTGTTTGATTTTGCACATGAGCCGTTGGGGGAGGTGAAAGTGGATGGAAAATCTGGTATATTAAAAATCTATTCCAACAGCTGGTTGATAGCTCCTGATTATGATGCCATAGAAAGGGTAGGATATGGATTTTTTGGGGTAGAAAAGGACGGTAAATTTGGACTTTATAGCAGTGAAGATGGATTTATTATTCCTGTGGAAGGTGAAAGTTCCTATGACTACGATTATTTTCCGGAACTATTTTTTACAAAACAGAAAGGAACAAGCAAACGTAAATATTACACAAAGAAAGGCGTCTATCTGGGAGAGTTTTTGGAGGGAAGCATTGTGAAATCGGACGCATGCTTCTGGGTGAAGCCAAATAAGTTTGACAAGAAGGGACGGCTGATTGACGAAGCGGGAAATCTTATCCTTGAGGAAGCGGATCAGCTTATTCTAGTTGATAATTTTGAAACGCTGGCTATTCGTAAAGATAAAAAATGGCATATTTACGATAGCTTGAAGCATCGCTTTTTGTTGGAAGGTGAATCTATTGCTAAAGTGAAAGCAGAATCAAATGTATGGATCAAGAACAATGCTTTTATTTTAGAAACAGCAGATGGATTAGGTTATTTTGACGCAAATAGCGATGTTTGGTTGATACCTCCACATTCGGATATTAAGCAGATTCATTATCTGGAGCATGGATTTTTGTCGATTCAAAGAACGAATAGTTATCAATTGTTCGATTTTGAGGGCAATGTGTCTTCCGAATCCTATGATTATATTTCAAACCCGTTGAACTATAGGCCGGACGAAGGCTTGTTATTTCTATATCAGGGCGAGAATATGTTTAGGATGAATGAGGATAAGAGTATTCATCAGGTTGCGGTACTGGAATATGGTGCGATTTATCTGGATCGGTATTCTTTTCGGGGTAAAGATTTAGAATACTTTGTTGGCTTTTACAACCGCTGGAAAAATCAGGTCGGTAGTAATCCTGAACAGTATATGGATGTTGAATCCATTAAAAAAATGGCTTTTGAAGCAAAAGGAGATAGAAAGTATGAAGAAGCGCTTCGTCTCTTTGAGCTAGCAGCTCAAAAGGATGATATAGATAGTTGGGTAGAAATAGGATTATTGTGCACCGATCCTGATATAGAGCCACTATTCGATGCGCAGAAGGGAATTTTCTATTATGAAAAGGCAGCGCTGCAAAATCACGCGGTGGCCTGGAATAATATTGGCGTCTTGTATCAGAATGGAATAGGGCACTCCTTTGATATCAAAAAAGCAATTAAGGCTTATGAAAGAAGTGCGGAATTAGGGGATGGATTGGCACTCAGCAATCTGGGGGATTTACACTATTTTGGAGAGTATGTCGCACAGAATTATGATTTGGCCTTGGCCTTTTATCAGAAGGCAGAGAAGCTACGGTACTACAACTATGATAAAATATCTGAGATTTTTTATCAGCAACGGGATTACGGCAACTTGCTCGTTTACCTAAAAAAAGACTATGATCAGTCGTATTCAGGTATTTATTATGGTATTATCTACGAACATGGAATGGGAGTGAAATCGGATTTGAAGAAAGCTATTAAGTACTTTGAACAGGCAAATTCTTATGCGAATTATGAATATGCGACCCAGCGATTAGTTTATTATTATGGCGAAGACCTAACTTTTAAAAATGAAAAGAAATTTCAAAAATGGAAGGCCTTCGCCGAAGAACATGATTTCGATATCGACTCTAACTAATGGAAAATGAGTAGATAATTTGCTTTTATATCGGAGTCATAATCTGCAGTTTGTTTTGCTATAGGTATTAAAGTTGATTGAGGAAGTTCAGATAGGGAGTAATGCTTTTTTCTATCCATTCGTCAGTACTGTTTAGCTCTATGCCATAATAGGCATAGAAGGAGCGGTAATCGGCTCTGATATAGTTGAAGGTTAATTCAAATGGTGTAGTCAACTCTTCTAGTTTATATTTATAGAAACCTTCGGCCGAGTAGGCTTCTTTGTCTATTCCTGCAGTGATAGCTAAACCTATTTTCTTGTCCCCGAGCCTAAAGCCACTTTTACTTCCATAGGCCCAACCACGCGTGAGGACTTGATCAAACCATTTCTTGAGGAGAGGAGGAGAACTGAACCAATAGAACGGAAATTGGAATATAATTTTTTGGTATTGTTCTAAAAGGTTCTGTTCAGCCAATACATCTATCTTTTCATCTGGATAGATTTTATAGAGCTGATGTATATCAAATTTTTGGGGATGCTTACTTAATTCTTCAATCCATCTTTTATTGACTGCCGAGTTATCGATGTCAGGATGGGTTACAATGATCAGTGTTTTCATGGAACTATATTTAAAATTATAGCAACAAAAATAAGGGAGATTGCTTACTTTAGGTGTATCAACGGCCAGTTGTAAGGTGCTATAAAAAATGTAAGTAATGTCAAAAATAAAGGAAACATCGACTAATTATGCAAATAAGCAAGCGTTGAGCGAAGACTGCCTAGAGGTTTATGCGGCACACCTAATCGGTGGGCAATGGACATTGGCAATCTGTTGTTATCTGGTGAATGGGAAACATCGGTTTGGAGAACTTAAGAAATGTCTTCCTAATATTACGGAAAGGATGCTGACGCTACAGTTACGGAAGCTGGAGGAGCATAAAATTGTAACTCGCACGGTTCATGCTGAAGTGCCCCCTCGGGTAGAATATGAACTAACGCCACTTGGAGAGAAGCTTACGCCAATTATTAAAGCACTGCGGGATTGGGGAGAGGAGCACAAGAAGTTAGATTAAAAAGGATACTCAGATGGCATGACGCCGAAGAGGAACCTTGCTCGGTATCTCGAGGATAGGTTCCTTATGCATATGATATAATGTAGTGAAATAGGAGGTTGAGAGATCTTAAATCTATACAATACCTCTTTTTATCATCTCCAACATGGGCGGTGAAGCATGTTTAAATGTAGGTGCTTGCTCGACTAGGCTTCCTGCGTTCTTTTTATTAACCTTGAATG
>JAITLW010000280.1 GCA_031277715.1 Sphingobacterium sp.
CAAACTACTTTTTTTATTTATTGGTACAGCTGTAGCAATACTACATAATGGTCGTTATAAGTCTAAACTGAAACTAAATTATTATGAGAAAAATTATTATCCTATTGTTAGCCGTAGCATCCATCTTGGGCTGTAAAAAATCAGAAGAAAAAGTAGATACCTCCGAATGTATCACGGAAATGGTAACACGGTTCGAAAAGGAATTAAAATGCACAAAACAAGGGTTAATGGAGACGAATCTATATCGTGGGACCTACAAAAACAAGCAAGTTTACTTCACCAACACGATGTGTCCAGCTTGTAATACGATACCACCACAATATGGTTATGACTGCTCGGGAAAGAAGATTGATTTCAGGGATTTCAAAGACGTAAGTGGTATCAAAGAAGTCTACAACAGTTGTACTAAAAAGGTAATCGAGTAATAGATAAGGCTGTCTAAAATAGACAGCCTTTATCATTTTACTATTTATTGAAAGAAGATTTTTCGGATAGATCTGTTCAAAGCATCCAGGACATATACATTCCCGTCCTTATCCGTCGCTATATCCGTCATACTATTGAATTTGGCATCAAACAACGAACCATCGGCAAACCCTCTACCATTAGATTTGTACAGCGTCGTGACCATTCGCGTTCCGATATCCACTTGGCGGATATTAACCGTCGAGCCTTCAGCGACAAAGAGTTTACCCGCATTATAGGCCACAGCCGAAATGCCATTAAATCTGGCTTCTCCACCAACTGCATCCTGATAGCCCCCATCTGAGTTACCTACCCATGGGTCTGTACGAGTTCCATTACTGGCAATTCTGCCGACGCCATTATTGCTATTGGTATTCTGGTCTCCATAATAGAAATTGCCAGCATCATCTACTGCTGGTCTTGTATTGACCCAACTTGGCCCTGCCATTTTTGTAAAGCTTCCTGAAGGAATCACTTTATTCACTCCCTGAGAGAAAGCATTGATCGAGACATACAGGTTGCCTTGATTATCGAGATCCATATGGGCAGGAGAAAATCCAGTAACATATACAGAACGTTGTCCGGAAGCACTGATTTTAATCACCTCATTGGAACCGCTATCGCCAATATAGATATTATTCTGCTTATCTATCACAATACCAAAAGGACGGTTAAACTTTGCATCTGCGCCATTGACCTGTAATACCGAGACCGCTCCGGAAGGTGAAATCTTTTTCACTTGTTTATTATTAGTGTCCGTAACATACACATTCCCCTGCTGATCGACAGCAATACCTGTCATATAATCTGCGAACAACGAAGTACCCGGGCCTCCGGCCAATGTGACAACTCCTGCACGGCGGAACTTTGTTGGGGAGAAAGCTTCCTGCCCATCCACGGCCACCCGTACATTACCTGTGGTAAGTCCCTGGGGTGCATCGAGTACCAACTGAGATTCTGTAGCCGATTTGATTACAGCCAAAACCCCGTTAAAGTACACTTTATTGTCTGTCGCATTTGCACTGAATCCTGTTCCCGTAATAGTTACCGTAGTTCCAGCCAATCCATTGTCTGGCGTCATTTTGGAGATTCCAAGATTTTGATCTTTAAACTGCGGTCCGTCTCCTGCCTGGTCATTGACAACCACACGTACTGTCCCAGATCCGGTTCCTCCAGGTAGGGTCAGTTTAATCTGATTTCCAGTAACCGAGTTTATCGGCACCAATACATCATTGATGAAGACCTTATTCTCGTCTGGCACAGTACTGAACAGTTCTCCATTAATTGTCATTTCGGCACCTTTAGGCCCGCTTAAAGGAGAAACAGTACCGATTAGAGGTTTTCCGACAACCGTAAATGCCGGACCTATTATTTTCTGTTCGTTGATATTAACAGCAAGTGGTCCTGTACTCACCTCATCTGGAGCTACGACAATCAATTGTGTAGAAGAGGCTTCCAGTACCACCGCCTTTTTACCATTGAAATCGACCGTATTATCGGTTAGGTTTTCTTCAAATCCAACCCCGGTAATGGTAACTTTTGTTCCCTTCCCTCCTGTTAGAGGCTTGATATTGCTAACGGATTGATATTTAAAGTTTTGTCCTTTACTTTCCTTTCCATCCACTTTTACTTCCACCGGACCATAACCTGCATCTTGAGGTACTTCGGCTACGATAACCTTGTCGGAAGCACTTACAACAAGTGCTCTCTTTCCATTCATATATACTTCTGCTGGATTATCGGTACTACCAAAGCCCTCTCCTTCGATTCTAACCTGTGTACCCGCACTTCCGTTGGTCGGAAAAATCCGGGAGACGGTAAGGTCCTGATAGGAATAAGTACCGACTTCCCATGTTTTATCACCAAACTTCAATACGATGTTGCCTGTAGTCTGCCCCTGTGGCGCACGAAAGACAATTTCCTTATCTGTCGCACTGATAACCTCTGCCGTTAATCCACCGACAGCAACCTGATAATCGGATATCGATGCCGATAGCCCAGAACCAGCGATGGTTACCAAAGTGCCACCCTTTCCAGAGTTGGGGTAATAGCTTTCTATCTTTATCTCAGGTTGTACACCTAGGTCTTCTTTTTTCTCACAGCCTAATATTATAGTTATCAGGAGGAGGAATAAAACTGTTATTTTTTTCATCATCAACATTGCTGTCTCATTTAAAATGTATACCTGACTCCCATCTGTACCTGTGTGCGGGAGTTGAAATAGTCAACACTGTAAGCTTCTCCGGGTTCGGCAAAAGTAAATACAGGCCAGCTTCCTTGATTTTGTTGTGGAGGGAACAACGTCGGCGTCAAACCTACACTACTTGTGGAATTGAACGTATTTGGAGAGAAGTATTGTACTCCCCAACTTTTATTCAATAGATTGGTAAGGTTGATAACATCTGCTGATATCGTGATAAACTGACGTCGCTTACTATTCACAAAAACATCATGTGCCAAACGCAAGTCTGCCTGTACATTCCATGGAGTACGCCCCATATTTCGTTCGGTAAATTCTCCTCTTCTACCGCTCAGATAACTGTTACCGTCTATGAATTTGTTGAAAGCAGTGGCCTGTTGTGCTGCCGTAGCTCCCTGTTCGATATCCTTGAAGTAGTTGATAGCTTCAGACGCGGTCGGAACATAGACCAATGACACTTGTTGTGGTATTCCCTGAATGGTATTATTGACAATCCCATAGGTAAACGGGCTACCCGACTGTGCACTAAAGAATAGCGTAACACTAGTTTTTCCGGCTGTCTTCCAATACTGATTATAGTTGACACTACTTACGATGCGATGCCTTATATCAAAATTACTATAAGCCAATTTTGGGTTGTTCGGAACCAATGCTTGATTCAGTTGCCAATTACTTTCCATAGAGTTACGGACACCATTGCTTAGGTCCTTGGACTCGCCAAAGGTGTAGCTTGCTGTTGCAGAAAGGCGTTTGTTTAGTGTTTTGCTCACCGTCGCCGTTATGCTGTAACGATAGCCTTCACTTGAATTACTTAGCAGGTAAATGTTCGAAAAGCGTCCATCCACCGTGCCATTATAAATAGGTTGTTGTTTTTCTTTGTCGTAGCCCATCCATAATGCATTATCTTTGGTATTCAACTGCTGGAAAAGTACGTCCTTGATATTCTTGGTATACATTCCTTCTAAGGTAAACTTCCATTCGTCAGGCATTTCAAAATCAATTCCTAAGCTACTGCGGAACACCTGTGGCATTACAAAACCATTATCAACAAGGTCGACCTGTGTCTTACCACTATTGGGATCATTAATGACTGCTCCATTTTGCGCAATAAAATCGGCTACCCCATTAGGGCTAGGTTTGATAGCATCAGTACCTGGAATAAAGGGCTTCTGGTCTGCGCGCTGATCAAAGGCTCCATAATTTGTTCCGGTATTATAATAAGCGTAGGCTAGCCATGCAAATGGAATCCGTCCTGTAAACAGCCCCGCTCCTCCTCGAACAATAAGCCTTCTGTCTTCCGTTGCCTCCCACCGAAATCCAATACGTGGAGAGATCTGTACCCGATTCATAAAATCATTTTCGATACGGCTCAGCGGTGTATAATGGTATGTACTTCCAAAACTAGGGTCGGCATTGATACTTGCAACTTTGTCACTCAAGGTCGGCATGCTTGGTAAGCTAGCCAAATCCGCTCTTAGTCCTGGAGTAATACGCAGTCTATCATGGACACGAATCTCGTCCTGCACATATAAACTATACATATTGACATTGAAATCTGAGGCTGGATTATCTAAAATATAATCCCGATTATTGTTTTTGTAGTTGTAACTACCACGCACACGATAAGGATTATTATCTAAGAAATCCTGTATCGTATTGTAGTCTACCCGACCATTCCAAGCATTGACAAATCCGTAACGGATAGCATACAGTTCGTTGTGGGTTCCCACGAGAAATTTGTGTCTACCGATATTCCAATTTAAGTTGGCTGTAAGCTCCCACGTCTTCTGTTGCATATTGAAGATGCTAGCTTCACGGTCGGTACCAAGATAGATCGTTGTTCCGGGTGTTCTGCCTTGTATCTGTACCTGTGGAAGTGTAGGGTCACTCAATGGATCACGTCTGTCATTGACCAATGTAAAACCAACCAACACATTCCCGGACAAGCTATTGCTAAAACGGCTTTTTAACTCGGCAACGGTACTGCTCTGATTATTAGTCTGCTCGAATGCCATACTTGAAAATCGAAAATCCTGCTGGTCGCGGTCCATATGTGTAGCCTTACTGAAAATCGTATTGTTACGCACGGCTAATTGGTGCTGATTGTTGATATTCCAATCGATACGATTAAAGAATTTGGTGGATTTGGACCAGTTGGTATAGACATCGGCGGTGCCTACATCGAATATATCACCATAGCGGTCCTTCGCCGTATTTGTAATGGCGGTGGCATCAGCCTGACTTAAGATATGTGCGGTCTCCGGGCTTCCTATGCGTAACTGCGTAGGGTCTTGTCTTCGCGTAATCTCCTCATTACTAAAAAAGAAAAGCTTATTTTTAATAATCGGAAAACCGATTCTAAAGCCTGCCTGATAGTCATAGAAATCACTATTCATCTTGCCCAGCGTTCCTACTCTATCCTTGCCTACCAATGAGGCATTACGTCCGAAACCATAAACCGACCCTTCGACAGTATTCGTACCGCTACGGGTTACCGCATTGATTGAGCCTCCGGTAAAGTTACCTATCTTGACATCGAAGGGGGCTAAGTATACCTGCATATCCTGAATAGCATCTATGGATATAGGATTGGTACGTGTACTGCTCCCCGCCATACCGGAGGTTCCGGTCTGCCCTCCCAACGAGGGGCTAAAGCCAATAGCATCATTATTGATAGCGCCGTCTACAGTGACGTTATTATAGCGGAAGTTGGTACCACCGAAGCTATTGTCCCTACTTCCCTGTGGCGTCAGTCTCGTCACATCGGTAATAGAACGACTAGCCGTAGGCATATTCTGTACCTGCTCTGCAGATATGTTTTTCCCAGCCCCATCACTATCTGCTCTTTGCCCTCGTGCCGAACGTGCAGAGACGACAACTTCATCTAAGGCTTTGGCGTCTTCTAACATCGTAAAGTCCAACTGTTGAGCGCCACCTAGTCGGATGAATATATCCATTTTTTGATCGGATTGCATCCCTATTCGATTTACGGTCACTTTGTAAGGACCTCCGATCCGTAGATTATTAAGGGTATAACGGCCATCATTATCGGTCGACAACATATATTTTGTTCCTGATGGTGTATGGATAGCTTCTACAGTAGCCCCATTGATTGGTTGCTGTTTTTCTCCGATTACCCGTCCCGTCAATGCGCCTGAAGTTTCCTGTGCTAAGGATGTGATAGGGACATTTATCGCGAGCAGAAGCACGAGTAATAAAAACGCGCTACTCGATATTTTACGTATCAATTTCATTATTGTTTTCCTTTTACGCCTTGATTATTGCGTGATTCGCAATGTCTGATCAACAATATGCAATACACCATTACCTGTCAGGATGTCTTGCTTGACTAAACTTATATCTTTACTATTTCCGATTCCACGTAACACAATACCACTAAAACTACCTGGTGAGCTGGAGTTTGGAACTAATTTTATGGTCACACTATTACCATCCAACATAGCCTGCTTGGCCGTATTACTGGGGCCCGCACTAAGAATATAATCGTATACAAACCGGCGGTCTCTCAGAATGTGGTAATCGACCAATCTCCTCAACTCCCCTACATCTGCAGTTTCAATCTGTTGCACGGTTTTATATCCCAAATCTGCCATTGCACTATTATTAGGGGCAAATACAGTGTAAGGACCGTCTCCATCCAATGTATTTTTGATACCCGAACGTAACATAGCTTGTGCGAATAGGGTTATGCTGACATCTGCGGTAATAGCATCTGCAATCTTATCATGCTGATAGGGTGTCAACACACGGTCCAGCACTTGAATGAGGCCATTCGAAGAAGGGATATTATTAGCAACGACACGTGCCCCGTTTAGCGTCAATACTGTGTCTACTCCCTTTACCCAGTGTGTGGCAAAAACCTTTCCTCCGCGTGTCCTCAACTCCTGATTGAAAAGAAAGGGAAGCTTGTTCAGCTCGTAGAACCCATCCATTGTATGATATCTTCCGATATTTGAAATAACGGCAGGTCGCTCCGCAAGAATATTCTCGGGCTTGCTATATCCTGCTATAGCGAATGCTGCGTCCGAGGGCGCTAATATTGTAAAAGGGCCATTTTCATTTTTCAATTCTTTATCCAATCCACTGACGCGTACGACCGCATTCAGAGCCGATAAGTTAAAATTATCGGCAATTACCATATTGATTCTATTATTGTCGAATACCGTACTTTCTTCTTCCTTTTTCTCACAAGAAACCGCTAATAAACCAATCAGTAGTAGGCTGTATTTTTGTTTGATATTAAGATACTTTCTCATGTCTATTTAAGTTTAAATCCCTTAGGAAGGAGCAGATTGTCCAGTACATGTACGGGTCCATTCAACGTTAAGATGTCTGTCTCTATAACATTGGCGGGTGCATGTTCTGAATCTTTAACTTTAATCTGGATCTGTCCATTGCTGGTAGAAAAAGCGAGGGGCATCTTATAAGCGTACTCCATCGTGACATTGCCTCCTATATTGACCATATACTCGTTTAGTCTTGGTGTTAAATCATTACTAAAGAATACGGTGGTATTTCCTGAGGCTTTATCTTTACCTGTTGTCTCGGGTTGTACGATACGCCCCCAATTGCGATGGTAGCTGTATACGGTATCCATGGGATAACCACCTGCTATTGCAAATAGATCCATATCAAAACGCGCATCACCACGGGCTATATTAAACTGTAATATGTCCTCGACCGTATTAAATCCTGCTTTTCGAAAGGCATCATCTGTCGGTGCAAATATTGTCGATATAGCAATATTAGGTCCCTTGTAACCTTCATAGGGCTTAGGCTCCACTATCCAACCCCGTTCGTAATAGAACCGATAACTTGCCCAAGAATTTCGCATATCTTCTTCGGATGGTCTAAATCCATACCAGGGCTCTATCTCGTCGATCATGTTTTGAACAAACATTTCATCTGTAAGACGTTGCGACTCGACAAACATTTTGAAACGACCATCTGCCTCCAACACCTGCAACATGGTTTTTTCCGGCTTTTCGACGGTGGTTTCTAATAGGTAGAGACCACCATCGATAGCGGGTCTATAGTTGAGCTTACCGGCTTTCTTACCATTGACTACGATAGTCTCTTCCTGAATACGCACATAATGCCGGTAGAAATAAGGGTCATAGGCCATCGTGCCTTCTGGGTTTCCCTCAAAATAGTTGACCGATAGTCCCGGTTTGGTGAGCATGCTTTTTACAACAAAATTATCTACACGGTCTTTCAGTTCGTCGACTTTGATATTGCCTAGACTAACATAAAAAAACACGAGGCTATCGACATCAGCGACCGTCATCGTTGCTATTTCAGCAGTTGTGAACCCCTGCTTACGCAGTGCCTCATCAGTTGGAGCAAAGACGGTAGCCTTTGTTTTCTCTCCTCGCTCGCTGATTTTCTTTTTTACAGTGCTTTTTTCCCAAGCGGCAGAAAAGACTTTGAGCTCATTCGTCCCCTTTAGGAGTTGGCTTAACGTAGACGTGACCGTATCCTCAAAGGGTACTTTCTCCCCCATAGGGTCTGGCATAAATTCATTTTTCTGACAAGACAGCGAAAAAAACAATATGCTGAATAATCCTAAGGCAAGACTTATATAATTCTTCTTATTCATTTTGTTACTTTTTAAGCGCCTGATTAGGCTTTACCATTGCTTTATCGAGATCGTGCACTACACCATTGCCACACAGATAGTCTGTCTTTGATTGTACGTCGTAAGAAGCCTGTCCGACCTGAGGAGCAAAAATATAGTCACTTTCAGTAAGGCGTAAATTATAGGTCATCAACCATGTCGGATATACTTTTGATGCGCCAAAGCTCATGACATGCTTTCCATCTTGGAGTAGATAGGTTAAAGTGCCTTTACCACTTATAATTTGAAAAACCTCGCTATCTGATATAAAAACATGCTTTTGGTACATGATATAGGCGCCAAACAATAC